>JACQXX010000143.1 GCA_016208495.1 Acidobacteriota bacterium
ATGCCACCTTCGCTTTGAATTCCGCACTATGAATTTTTCGCGTCGTACTCATCTGTTCCTCCTTTTCCCCTCAGCGGAATTAACTTATTTCCCTGTCCGATTTTCGGGGAGCATTATAATGAACTGAACCAGTTCATGAGCACAACGAATACGATCTTCTGTAAACATATGAAACTAAATGGAAAACCAGGTGTGATGCTACTTTTTTCTGGCTAGATTCAGCTTTATGCTTAGGGAGCGTTAAAAAACAACGTCCCGTTTTCATTTGGAACACCAGCATTTGGATTGAGCATCCCGGAGGGCTGCCCTTCGGATAGCCGGTCGGTTGCTCGGCTTTGCGAGCTACCACCGGAAAAGGATCAATCTCTCCCTCATTCTCCGCGCTTCGCCCGCGCCCCACGGGGGCGCGGGCGAAGCGCGGAATGCCAACGGGTGGTCCTGGGGACCGGTGGTAGGCCCAAAGTGGCCAACCGACCGGCTATGTGAACGGCAACTCTTCGAGGTGCAAAACCCAAAGCCGAAACGTGAACCGATACTCGTGCTTCCAGGAACTTATTTTTTAACGTTCCCTTAGTTAGTTCAGATTGGGTTGAGGAAATATAAAATGTTTGAATCCTGGAAACTGATCAAGACAGTCCAAGCCATCCTCGTAAGCTTTGTTCAAGTTTCACCAAATCAGCATCAACCAGTTTCCCAACCCGCTTGAGCACACTGGTTTCTTCCACGGTATAAATGCCGCGTTTCACTGCCGAGGTCACATTTAAACCAGCGCTTTTCCAATCAGAAAGCACAAACTCCCCTGGCTGTAACCCGGAAACACGGCTGGTAAGTGGAACAATCATCAGGTCACGTGATGGATGTGATGTACTCACAACCACACCTGGTCTTATTTTTACTCCGCTGAGGTCTGTAAAAACATATCTCACCAACACAACATCAGGCTTCAAGTAACTCGCCATACACATCATCCTCAGGGTTATCCCACACGCGTTTCAAGGTACTTTGGCTGGCAAGAGACCAGAATTGGGCTTCATCGGTGTTTGGTTCAAGGACGGTGACCAAAACCGGCGTCCCGTCCTCAATTGAAACGGGCTCAAGGAATTCAATTTTTCCATCACGCATAATGGCTGGAATGGTTTGGAGCATACAAAATCACCCTGGTTCATTCTTAAAATTGAGAGCAAATCAAATTGATTGCTTCAACAGTAGCGAAAAAAGTCCTTCGGTGCAAAACAATGAGTGGTTTGACAACACTGCTTTCTGCTATGTTGAGCCTGGGTGCATCTCATTGCGATTATTGAAGAAAGTGAGGGATTTTCCTATGAGTGGTGGTGGTTTTAGCATCACGATTCAGCCGTTAAAGAAACGGACGTACATGTCGCCGTTTCAGCTTCAGCGATGGATTTGGGAAAAGATGTATGACCAGATGTACACGGTGGTAAATCGCAGAGCAGGCCGTGATGTGTTCAGGTACTACCTGCGGGATGAGGCTTCGGATGGACTCGCGGGTAACTGGTCGCGTTCCGAAAGTGAATTGAGCTTTTCCTTTATGGACGCCGCCGGATGCTGCGTGATGTCATCTGAAGTCAGCGAACACTGGAGCGCCATTTGTTACAAAGCCTTATTTCCAAAGCTTGCACCCATCACCAGAGATTTCGATTGGGTCATTTCCGACCTTTCCCGCAGCCTCGAAGAGATGATTTCCACGACGTATTACCCAATCATCGAACTCAACCATAAGCTCTTTTGCATTGCGCCGCCTGACCCCGCAGAGGCTGATTCAAAGCTTGAACTTTTTTCCGACAGCGACCGCCTCACGCTGGATGATCTTTCCGCTCCTCAGAAAAAGAAGGTCCTTGCCGCCGCCGAAAGCAAGCAGTGTCTGTGCCAGATTTGTCAATTTTACCGGAAAGCGAAGTAACCGGAAATTTCATAAAGCGGCGTCAAGTGGGCCACACTCCACATTATTTCAACTGCCAGCCGTGAATCAGACTATTGGCGTGACCAACGCGGATTTCGCTTCCGTCTGGAGTATAGGCCAGGCATTGCATCACGTGGCCTTCGGGTTGGAAACGGTTCAGTTCTTTCCCTGTCGCCAGATCCCACTGACGAACGGTTTTATCCAGACTGGTTGACGCCAGTGCTTTACCGTTTGGCGCAAAGGCGACACGCCAGACTTGCGCACCGTGGCGTTCAAGTATTTTGACCGCTTCGCCTGATGTCAGGTCAATGAGTTTAATTCGGCCATCTTCAAACCCGGCGGCGACCAGGCGACTGTCTTTTGAAATCGCCAGGCAATATACCTGCTTGCCATCGCCTTTTGATTGAGCAATGGCCGTTCCAGTGGCGGCTTCAAAGATTTCCACGTCGCCATTGTAACAACCAGCGACGATGTATTTTCCATCTTTGGAGAAAGCCAGGGTATGAATCGCGGTTCGAACTGGAATCGTGCGCAGCTTTTTTCCCGAGGGAACTTCGAGCAGGGTAATATTGGTTCGTGGGTTAAATCCGGTGGCGAGTTGTGACCCATCGCCTGAAAACGATAGTCCGCCGACGCCGACGAGTGGTTCTGAAATTTTAGCCACGACCTTTCCGGTCTCTAAATTCCAGAGGCGAACAATTTGCGCGCCATCGCTATATCCGGCGGAAGCTGCATACTTTCCATCTCCGGTCATTTTCACGGAGGAAAGTGTTTTTTGATCATCATCCAACTCAAGCAGCTTCTGGTTGGTCGTCAGGTCAAACAATGTCAACGTCCCATTGAAATTTCCGCATAAGACTTTGCTGGCATCAGCGGAAAAATCCATATCAATAATGTTGTCAAAGCTGCCGTTGAGTTTGAGTTCACTGATGCCGCCACTGGCAGGGTTTCCACCGAGTGGCGGGGATGGCGAGGAAACTGGAGACGATCCAATCGGCGTGGTCCCCGACAGGCTGAAGGCAGGGAGCTTGTCCCTAAAAACCCACAGCGAGCCTCCGACAACCAGCCCTAAACTCACTAAAATAACAGTTGCCACGCCAAGCAGGAGCCCAATCGGAAAACTTCGCTGCGGAATCGGAACTCGCTCCGTGCCAGGTAAGCTGGCAATCAGGTGAGGTGGGGCCGCAGTTTGTCCGGCCATTGGTGGTGCTGGAACCGTCGGTATGGCATCAGGTACAACCTGGGTTGGTTGTGGGTGCGGTAAATTCGGATGTGAAGCGGCCAGCGGCAGTGTGTCGGTTCTCTTCTGAAGTGGAGTCGGCGGCGCCGTCGCTGACACCGTTTCTGCTTGGGAAAGGGGCCGGCCCGGCAATGAGACTGAATAGGCTGCTTTCCAGAGGGCTTCGCGCATTTCACGGGCGGAACGAAATCGTTCGTCCGGTTTTTTTCTCAGCGCCCGGTGAATAATGGCTTGCAGGGGTTCTGGAACATATGCCGGAAGCGGTTCCGGTTCCGCAAAAGCAACTTTGCCGACAATCGCCATAAAATCTCCGCCGGGAAAGGGAAAATTCCCGGTCAACAACTGGTAGGCCATCACTCCGACCGACCACAAATCCGATTGCTCCGACCGTTTTCCATCAAAAGATTCGGGGGACATATACAATGGCGTTCCAGACACAAGGCTGGCCGAACTGGTTGATTTGAGCACTCGGGCAATTCCGAAGTCCGCCAGTCGTGGAATATCCCCCTGCAATAAAATATTGGCTGGTTTGAGATCGCGGTGGATGATGCGCCGTTCGTGGAGGTGCTCCAATCCCTGCAAAATTCCATTGAGCAAGGTCACGGCAACGCCAACCGAAGGCGCTTTCCCACCGTGTCGTTCGAGCCAGTCATAGAGCGATCCGCCGGGAGCGTATTCGCTCACAATCACAATCTGTCCCTGAAACACATCCGCACTAATGATCGGCAAAATATTTGGATGACCCGACGCTTTGACCCAAATGGCGGCTTCGCGTTTGACGGCTTCAACGTCAATGTCTTCTTCAATCGGGAGTTTGAGCGCCACCTGGGTGGTGACGACTGATGTCCGATGTTCAGCCAGCCAGACCACGCCAAAATTGCCACGGCCAAGTTTTTTCACAAGGATGTAAGGCCCAATTTGAGCACCGGAAGACAGCATAAGGTGACAAGGTGACAAGGTGACAAAATGACAAAATGACAAGGTGACAAAATGACAAGGTGACAAGGTGACAAGGTGACAAAATGACAAGGTCACATGGAATAAGATGTATTTCATTTTGCCTTATAATGAATCTCAACTGAAACTGTATCACTTTCCAGAGCTGAAAAAACAGGTTGCAGGATTGGATTTTTCTTCCTAAAGTGGCAAATCTCCGTCATGTCTCCAGTTCATCCGAATGCCCAAACGCAGAACATGCCCATTTTTCCGCCGCAGGAAAACATTATGTTCCGCTCGTTTGTCAGCTCAAATTCTTCACTGTTGACTGGTGCCGCAACCATCGCCCACAGTTTGGGCCTGTTTTTGCCGAAAGCCACGGCCTCAATCTGGATCCACGGCACATCAATCGAAGCCTTTCAATCGGCGCGCTCCCTGATTTTTCGCCTGCAACACCACATTCGCCCCGGTCGGTGGACTTTTACCGGAATTGACTTTGACACCTTGAAGTGGCTGCAGAAACGCTACATTGATGATTTCGTGTATCTGCCACCAGTTTCAGTCTCACTGAGCACCAATCGTTTCTTTCAATCGGTTCGACCACAGGCATTGGTGATTCTCGGATCGGGCGAAGGATTGTCAAAAGCTGTCTTTTCAAAGGCTTGCCAGCAAAATATTCCAGTCATCTGGACCGAAATTGACGAAATGGTGGCCCCACAGATTCAACAGTTGTGGAAAGCCGGGGATCTTCACCCAGCACATTCCAGGTTTGGTGTCCAAACATCACTCCTGGAAGAGCAACTTCAGACATCGGGTATACCCGCACCGTTCGTTTCGGTCACGGGCAGTCTGCAGTATGAATTTGACCCAGAACAGTCTCAACTTTCCCGCAAACGAGTGTGTGCTGAACTTGGGATTTTACCTGAATCTGAGATTGTCGTTGCACCGCAAATTCATCCAGGTGAGGAACAAATCTTGTGTGAGGCGGTGCGTCAACTTCGTTGGACCCGGCCATTCATCAAACTGGTGCTTGTGGTGTATTCAGACGCTCAACTTCAGGAGATCCACCGCTTGCTTTCCAGGGCTGGTGTGACAGCTCATGTGGCTGGCGAACCCGGCACCACTCCTGATTCCGAAGTGGTCATCTGCCCAACTTCGTTTGATTCGAGCGTCCTCACGTATCAAGCTCAGGTTGTTCTTGTGGGCGGAAGTTTTGTTCCAAATGCCAGGACCCACAATCCAATCGCCGCCGTGCAGCTCAGGAAACCAGTTGTGGCGGGGCCATACCTGACGCCATTGGTGGCAGCGACCCGTCAACTCCTGCACGTAAGTGTTATTCAATCCATTGATCAAAAAACACTTACCGATACAGTGGAAGCCGTCCTCAGTCATCCTGAGACCTATCAGCCCAGACTGGATTCGGCACATACCTTTGTTCGGAACCTGAATGGTGCCGCTGGGAAACTTTTTGGTTTGATTCAATCCTCAGTTGAGAAGTCTTCTCCCCAGCTACCAGCAAGAAATAAGCTTGCCCCAACAGTTCGCGACCAAATCGGGCAAAGTCGAGCGTGGAAATTGCTGGCCCAGCCGCTGACCAAACGTCGTATTCCTGATCTGGATGCCTTGCGTCAGAGGCTTGGAAATCCAGAGACCATTTTGTGTCTCGGCAATGGCCCATCATCAGAAGACCCGGCGGTTTTTGACGTCCAGTATGACGCCCTGTTTCGGGTCAATCATCTCTGGCAACAACGTGGACGGCTGGTTCATCCGGATGTGGTTTTTGTGGGAACTCCCGACACGCTCAAGAAAGTCAGACCTTGCATTTACGGATTTTCCTCAGTGCGAAAAGAATATGGGATGCTCCTGCGGAATTTGTGGACGTCAGGGCTACAGCCGATTGCATATTGTACAGTCGAGCGATTGTGCAACTTTCAGGAATACAGTCGAACCGATAAGCTTTCCAACGGCACCCTGATGGTCATGGTGGCGGCGGCGTTACGTCCCAAACGGCTGATTATTGGCGGGATTGATCTGTACCGGCATCCGGATGGACGGTATCCGGGTGATTTTCATGCTAGCAACAACTACGCTCCGGTGCATGATCGCAATACCGAACTGGACGTCATCACAACGACATTGCGCGACTTTCCCAATGAACTCGTCATTATTGGCGATGTCTTGCGCCAATCCTTGATTCAATCAGGAATCAATATTGGGCGGAAAAACCAGGGCTGAGGGCAATCAAAGGGATGAGGGATGAAGGATGAGGGATGAAATAAAACCAGTTCTTCAGCCCATTTTCTTCAGCCCTCAGTCCTGGTTTTCTCAGTCCTGGAAAATATATGGAAACCCCAATTCGCGTGTATGTTGGTGCAACTGAAGAACATCTCGTCCCCTGTGGAGTGCTTGAGTACTCTATTCAGAAACACACCACCTCACCAGTCACGGTTTTGCCGCTCTATCAAAGCGGAATTGAAATTCCGGTTCCAAAAGATCCGGCAAATCGGCCATTCACCAAATTTTCCTTTCAGCGTTTTCTGATTCCTGAAATTCAATCGTTTTCCGGGAGAGCGATTTACCTTGATTCGGATATGCTGGTGTTCCGCGATATTCGCCAATTGTGGGAGCACCCCTTTGACGGGGCACACTTGCTGGCGGTTCAACACCCTGAGAAAAAACAAATGGTTCAGTTTAGTGTGCTGGTGCTGGACTGTGCGGCGCTGGGATGGAATATCCGGGACATTGTGGCTGGGCTGGACCAGAATCAATTCACCTACGGGCAGTTAATGGACGGGAGAGCTGTTGTCAAAAATATCGGAGTCACGATTTCATCTGCGTGGAATGATCTGGATCATTTTGACCGGCAACATACAGCACTGCTTCATTTTACGAGAGTCACAACCCAACCCTGGTTGTCGCACCGCAACCCGCTTGGCTATCTCTGGTTTGAAGCTCTGTTTCAGGCTCTGGATAATAGTCAGATCCAGCTTGAGTTGATCAAAGACCATGCTCAACGAGGGTTTTTGAGACCCTCAGTCTTGTGGCAAATTGAACACCGTGTCGCTGATTCCCAAACCATCCCCAAATCGGTTTTAACTGAACTCGACGCCCGGTTTGTGTTTCCTTCTTATCGGAAACCGTTGCTGAAGAATCAACTTCGACAGCTTTTCAACAAAGTGCGGACAACGTTTGGGGGCTAAGGGCAGGGTTTGGGGTTCGGGGTTCGGGGTTCGGGGTTCGGGGTTTGGGGTTCGGGGTTCGGGGTTTGGGGTTTGGGGTTCGGGGTTCGGGGTTCGGGGTTCGGGGTTCGGGGTTCGGGGTTCGGGGTTCGGGGTTTTCGATTTTTGGTTTTTTTTTTCATTTTTGTTTTTTAAATTCTGAACCTAACCCTGAACCCTGAACCCTGAACCCTGAACCCTGAACCCTGAACCCTGCTTATGTCTTTTCTTTCAACGCTTTCGCCCAGTCAGATCGTTCACGAACCGTTTCCGCATATCGTAGTGGAAAATGCACTTCCAGAGCCGCTTTGCCGGCAATTGACCCAGGATTTTCCGCCACTGAATGTCTTTACCAAAGGTCAGCCTTATCGCGATAACCAAAAGCTGTATTATCACGCACTCCCGGCACTGACTGAAAATCATCTTTCACCATCCTGGAAAAGCCTGATGGCTGATTTTTTGCATCCACAAACCTGGTCAGAGATTTGCCGGTTGTTCCAACCAGCCATCTTGAATGCGTACCCTGATTTTGAATCTCGTTTTGGCAAACCTGACCAGTTGAGGTCTGGAGTCAGACTTCGTGAAGGCTTCACAACCTGTGACCTGTTGCTCGACTCGATGTTGTTGATTCACACCCCGATTACAGGTTCACCTTGTATCGAACGCGGGCCGCACCTGAAGCTGTTTGACACGCTTTATCTTGGGTATCTCTTTCTTCGATCTGAAGATGACCAGGCAGAAGGTGGTGATCTCGAATTCTTCTCCGTGAAACCAGGGGCAACGGTGTGTTTGAATCAACGCAAGACGGTTGATCGCGAAATACTCAAGCTTGAAAAAGTCATTCCTTACCGGGTCAATACATTGGTTTTGTTTCTCAATACACCCCGATCCATTCAGGGCTTATCAGCGCGGACAGCATCCAGATTTCCAGTGATGAATTTTCATTTCAATGCTCATTTTCGAAAACCGTTGTTTCACGTGAAAGATAAGCCAGGCACAGTGGTGAAAGATTTTCTTGAACGGAATACCCGTCGCGTCATCAGCTTCTTTTCAAATACTTGAGAACGGTGTACTCATTATGAGGGATGAATGATGAAAGAGCTATTTGATTGAAAATCAGGGAGTTCGCTCATTCATAATTCATAATTCATAATTCATAATTCATTATGCTGCAAACCCTTCTGGACGGTATTGACACTCATCAGATTTTGACCGATCCGTTTCCACATCTGGTGGTGCCACAGGCACTGCCCGAAGCACTCCATCAGCAACTTCTGGCTGCCTATCCGCCGCTGGAAATCCTGACATTTGGGGCTCAGTATTTGAGCAACCAGCGATTTAACCTGATGGGATCAGACGTCATGAACAATCCGAAGATTGATCCGGTCTGGCGGGAATTTGTGCACCTCCACGTCTCTGAACTGTTCTTGCGCCAGATGGTTCAACTCTTTAAAACGTCATTGCTTGCCAGGTACCCGAATTTTGAGAAAAACATTGGCCCACTCTCTTCGTTGCGACCTGGATTGCGGCTGGTTGATGACTACCAAAAGGCAGACGTGTTGCTTGATGCCTTGCTCGCGGTCAACACCCCCGTCACGGATGCTCCGTCGTCAGTGCGTCGGGGGCACGTGGATTGGCCCAATAAACTTTTTGTGGGGCTCTATTACTTACGGCATCCGGAAGACACGGCGGAAGGCGGTGAACTTGAGTTGTACCGCTTTGCTGGAAGCCGCCACCGAATGCAGAAAGCGTCAATTGAAGATCAGTACATCGAGGTTGTGAAAACAATCCCCTATCACAGCAACACCTTGATCATGTTTTTGAATTGCATTGATGCGCTTCATGGGGTGACAGTCCGGCAGGTAACGCCATTCCACCGATGCTTTGTCAATTTACTGGTTGAAGTCGAACACCCACTGTTCAATCTGGACAAATACCAATCGCAGTGGTGGAAACGGGCCAAGGCACTGGTTCTTTTTCAGTGAAGATGAAAGGTAACCATGAAAAAGTATTCTTTTCTCAATCCAGACATTTTGGGGCAGGTTAATCTGGCTACCGTTCGCGAACAGCAGCCGTTTCCCTGGGTTTCATTTCAGGAACTCATCACGCCTGACGGTTTTGAACGACTGTCTCAGGAGTTCCCCGCGCTTGAATGGTTTGAAAAGCACGAAAACCACCCTCGGAAAACCAATCAACGGCCACACAATCGGTTTTATCTGGAGTATCACCAGGTGTATTTTTCCGCCCACAAACGCCAGCCAACAGCCTGTATCAAACACCACGACCTGTCACCAGACTGGCAACAATTCATCACGGAGTTGAAAAGCCCCGAATACCTTCAATTTCTGACACACTTCTTTGGAACCTCAGCCTTCCACCTGCAATTTTCCTGGCATATCGGCATTACCCATTCCGAAGTATCTCCGCATTGTGATTGGGTTGGAAAACTTGGAACCCATTTGTTTTACTTCAATACACAGCACGACTGGTCAGAAAGCTGGGGCGGTCAAATCATTGTGCTCGGAGGAAAACAAACCGAAGCTATGAACCCGGAATTTGAAGATTTTGAAACCCAACAGGCCATACCTTTTTTGGATAATCGGAGCGTTCTGTTCCAAAACAGTCCTTCGTCCTGGCACGGAGTGCGTCCGTTGACCTGTCCCGAAGGCAAATATCGTCGGCTGTTTAATGTGATTCCAACCCGGCTGAGTCGTCCACAGCAGGTGATCCATCAGGTCAAACGACTGACGCAAGGCTTAGGACTGAAGAAAACGGGCTGAAGAAAACGGGCTCGGATTTGAGGGCTGGGAAAATTCAGGTTTGACACCTTTCCATCTACGGCTGGCGAAGCCCGAGAACTATCGAGTAAGCTAGGAAAACCACACCTTTATGTTCACTGCCCGTCCGGGCGAAAATGAATCTTCCCAATAGAAGAAAGGATTCGTCTGTGCTGAAGTCATTGAAACTCAACGGAGTTGGACCGGTTCAAGGTCTTGAGGCTTCGTTTGGAGAGCGACTCAACCTCATCACTGGTGATAATGGCCTGGGGAAGTCGTTTTTGCTGGATACCGTTTTTTGGGCACTGACTGGAACCTGGCCTGGTGGACGAATTGCACTTCCCGAGTCAAACGGGAAGAAAGAGAAACCCTTAATCGAGTACCATCTGGCTGGGAAAAAAGGACCAACGAAAGACTTAAAGAAAGCAGAGTTCAGCTATCACGCCCAAACCTGGAAGCGAAAACCTGGGCGACCTGTAATGCCTGGGTTGGTGATTTATGCCGCCATTGATGGGAGCTTTGCGGTGTGGGACCCGGCTCGCAACTACTGGCGGGATTTAGCGACTGGAGAAAAAGAAATCACAGACCAGCCGAGAGCCTATCAGTTCAGCCCCGAGTCGCTTGCTAAGGGGTTAGTGGAGAAAGACCGAACTCTGTGTAATGGCCTCATTCAAGATTGGGTCAACTGGTATTACGAGTACTTACAAGGCACGGAGGAAAGTCCATTTAAGTATCTGAAGACCGTTGTGGCCGCGCTGTCACACCCACAAGAACCGTTGGATTGTGACAAACCTAGACAAGTATACATTGACGATACTCGAAGATTTCCAACTTTGAAGATGCCGTATGGAATTGTCCCTTTTCCACACTGGTCAGCCGGAGTTCGGCGAGTTATTAGTTTTGCTTACCTGCTGGTCTGGTCCTGGTATGAACATCAGCAAGCTGCCAGATTGCGCCATGAAACGCCAACTGATCAATTGATTCTAATCATTGATGAAATCGAAGCCCACCTTCATCCAAAATGGCAGCGAACCATTTTACCTGCGTTGCTTCAGGTTGCAGCACAGCTCCAGAGTCAACTTCAAATTCAGATTTTTACCGCCACCCACTCGCCATTGATTTTGGCTTCGACGGAGCCTTATTTCGACAATCAAAAGGACAAACTGTTCTGGTTTGATCTCAGGGAGAAAACGGTTCATTTTCAAGAGTATCCGTGGGCGATTCAGGGAGATATGGTTGGCTGGTTGACATCGGAAATTTTTGGACTCAAACAGGCCCGATCCCGTGAGTCTGAACAGGCCATCACTGCCGCTGAAGCTTTTATGCGTGGAGATTTTAGACAATTACCAAAGGGGTTACAGACCAAAGAAGAAATTCATGCGGCACTGGTCCGTTGCCTGCCAGGGCTTGATCCATTCTGGCCACGGTGGATTGTCGAGGTGAATCCATGATTCGATTTACCCCACAACCTGAATCACTAATGTTTGAAACGCGATGCCGACAAAGAGGACGTCAATGGCTGGAAAGAAACCCTGGCTATGATCGGCCTCGGGATTACTGGTCTGAGTTTGAACCTGACTTGCACAATGCTTTCAATGGGCTTTGTGCTTACTGTGTCATATCAGTGATGAAAGGCCAGATAGATCATTTTATCCCCATATCAGTTATCGCCAAAAGTGGTTTGAAATGTATCGAACCCGAAAACTAACCCTTGAAGGTTTAAAAGATGTTGCACCCCAAATCGCCCGAGCTGTTGAAGTCGACCTGCACAAAGGCACAGACTGGCGCTTCCCTGAACCCTGAACCCCAAACGGATGACAGGCTGACAGAATGACAAGGTGACAGGCTGATTGTTTCATCCCTCATCCCTCATCCCTCATCCCTTCAAAAAACCCTAAACCCTAACTTCTATGTACACATCACTCAAACCTGAAAAGCACAATCATTCGCATGCCCCAAACAAATTTTCGGTGCTCCCGACGCCGGTCCGGTTAAATGCACTGTTTGAGTACACCGGCAAAGGCGTCACCATTGCCTTTCTGGATTCAGGGTTTTACCCGCATCCTGATTTGACAATGCCGACCAATCGGATTCTGGCCTATGTGGACATTACCAACCCGGAGGCTACGCTTGACCCGGATGCCGAACCCGAAGGTATTGCCTGGCACGGAACGCAAACCTGTGTCGCCGCAACTGGCAACGGATACTATTCTGACGGGGCGTATCGTGGCGTCGCGTCAGATGCCAAAGTGGTACTGGTTAAAGTCAGTCAGGATGGAAAGATTCCCGAAGAAAACATCGCCAAAGGCATTCGCTGGGTGATTGACAACAAAGACAAATACAACATCCGCGTGGTCAACATTTCGCTTGGTGGCGATGAAGACGTTTCTTACAAGGAAAATATCGTTGACCAGGCGGCTGAGGAAGCCGTCAGCAAAGGACTGGTCATTGTGGTGGCAGCCGGGAATTCAGGAGACTCAGCCGAACATTTCACGGTGCCGCCAGCCAATTCGCCATCGGTGATTACGGTTGGCGGTTCGGACGACAAAAACCGCTTTGGAAATAAAACCGTTGACCTGTACCACTCCAACTGGGGGCCGACGGCGGATGGCATTCTCAAACCTGAAATTGTGGCGCCGGCGATTTGGGTGGCGGCGCCGATTTTGCCCAATACTCCACTCTACAAGAAGGCTGAAACCCTGGCCGAACTGGCTGGCGTGCCGGATTTTATGCTCAAGGAAATTGTGCGCGAGCGCGGCAAAGACGCCGGTTTGCCAGCCAATGCTCACACGCTCCCGACTGAGAAAATCCGCGCTCTGATGGAAGAACAACTCAAACGCGACAAACTCGTCGCCGCTCACTATCAACACGTGGATGGAACGTCATTTGCCGCCCCGATTGTGTCGTCAGTGGTGGCGCAAATGCTCGAAGCCAATCCCAAGCTGACACCCACGGCGATTAAACACATTCTGATTTCCACGGCAGATCGCATCCAGGGGAAATCACTGATTCGTCAAGGGTATGGAGTGATTAACGTTCAGCGGGCCGTCGGTGTCGCCAAACAGGAGCAGTTCACCATTGGCGAAGAATATTTCCTCCCTCCGCGCATCGAAGGCGAGCATCTGGTGTTTTATTATCACGACGACTGGGCCAAAACTGTGTCGTTGGCGGGTGATTTCAATAAGTGGGAAGCCGGGTTTACGCCATTTGTCCGCAATGAGAAAGGCGTCTGGCGGGCTCAGATCGAATTGCTTCCGCCAGGGCAACACCGTTACAAGATTGTGATTGATGGGAACCGCTGGATTGAAGACCCCAGCAATGGACTCAAAGAAACCGATGGATACGGAGGGTTCAATTCCGTTCTCCATATTTCCTAAAAACCAGGAAGTGACAACCATGGGCATCCCAAAACACAAATTAATCCTTTCGATTGAAGAGTATCTGGCCAGTGAGCGTGACGTTGAAATTCGTCACGAGTATGTGATGGGGTACGTTTATGCCATGGCCGGTGCAAGTAACCGACACAACCGGATTGCTGGGAATCTGTATATTCGTCTGGATGAACACCTGGCTGATGGCCCGTGTGCGCCGTACATTTCAGACATGAAAGTGAAAGTGTCTGAGAGTGCCGTGTATTACCCAGACGTAGTTGTGGCGTGTGATAATCCGTGGAAAGATCCGTATTGCTGCACCCATCCAGTGCTAGTCGTAGAGGTTCTTTCCCCAAGCACTCAGCGCATTGATCAGAGTGAAAAACTTGCGGCCTACCAAAACATGCCTTCCATTCGTGACTACTTGATTGTCGCTCAGGACCAGATGCGGGTGGATTTACACCAACGGCAGGAAAACGGTGACTGGGTACATCTGATTTTCACTCAGCCTGACGAAGTCGTGGAGTTTGTCTCAATCGGGTTGAGTCTCCAGGTTTCTGATATCTACCGTGGCGTGCAGTTTGAAGAATGATGTTGTCACTGCCAGGTTACGGAAAGGACGCTCCCGGCATGGGATTTCAATGGGCACTCCTCATTTTGATGGTGCTGGTGGTCGGCGGGACATTAACCTGGGCGACAACCTGCCGGGCTGAGTCCATGATTCAACGGTGGGCTGATGGCAATGGGTACCAGATTGTCCGGCTGGAATGGCGCTGGTTTCGACTTGGCCCGTATTTTTGGAAAACATCCAAAAACCAGATGGTCTATCGGGTGGAACTTATTGATTGGAATGGAAATCCATCTCAGTGCTGGATTCGGTGTGGAAGCTGGCTTTTTGGAATCCTGTCAGATGAAATTGATGTGACGTGGGATTGATAGCCATAGTCAGTAGTCAGTGGTCAGTAGTTCACTAAGCTTATTTGATTGAACCACTTGACTCTTTTTAAGAATAAAGTCGGAACTTTACGACGAGAAATGTGTCCAACCAGAAACATTGTTCAATCTGACTTCTGAGAGGGAAGCCATGTACATTGAGTTTGTTTCGGTTCTTTTCTTTTTCTGGTTGGTTCTGACCATTATCTGTTTGGCCATCGGAGTTGGAATGGTCGCTGAAAAATCCTCGAAACTCCGAAAGCACTTGCTGGTTGGACCATTTGCATTTCTGGTTTCATTTCTGATGGGAACTGAGGTGTGGCTTGAGTTTTCGGTCTGGCAATCAAGTCAGGCCCTTCAAGCTTATATTCAAACCGGCGGCCCTCGCAAACCAGTGCTGTTCTTTCCATTTCGAGCGAGATGTTATGAATCAATTCGGGGAATCGAATATGCCATGTATGGCAACGCGGCTGCGACCCGGTACAACGATCCTGATCCGCAAGTTCGCGCCCGGTGCTTAAAGGCGAGTCTGGCACTTTTTGACGGAGAAGGCTCTGATCTTTACGGTCCAATTGTCAAAGTTTTAAACCATGCCCGGCAGGACCCGTCTCCGGAAATTCAGCAGATTTTGGCGGACTCAGGCATAAAAAAACCGGTTGGATGTTCCCAACCGGTTGCAGGTAAAGGAGATTGAATGGAAGAGTCTTTCAATGAAAGGTGATATTTTCGGCTACTCACGCTCCTCAGTGGCTTGGTTACAATTCTCGACGCTATTTGGCTGTTTCAGAACTCTGGACCTGGGTTTGTTGATAACTCTGAATAATGGCTGACAGGCGGCCTGATTTGAGTGATTCATCCAACGCCTTGACCACCGCCGGGTCATACCGGGTTCCGGAAAAAGTGTAGATGCGCGATACGGCAAAATCAGGTTCCATTGCCCGCTGGTAGGGGCGATTGGTCGTCATCGCATCAAACGTATCGGCAACGCTGATGATGCGGGCCATCATTGGAATTTGATCGCCTCTCAGGCCCAACGGGTAGCCTTTTCCGTCCATGCATTCGTGGTGATAGTACATGCCGGGGACATATTTTTTCATTTGCGGAATTTGCGACATGATATTGGCGCCCTTTTGTGGGTGACCTTTCATAATCGTGTATTCCTCATCAGTCAGTGCGGCTGGTTTTTTCAAAATGCGGTCTTCAATTCCAATTTTGCCAACATCGTGCAGGATGGCCGCAATACGGATGTCTTCGATTTCCTCCGGGTTCATGCCCATGTATTCAGCAATCAAGACCGAATATTGCATCACGCGTTCGGAATGACCACGAGTGTAAGGGTCTTTCCCGTCAATGGCTTCAGCCAGGGCGCGGACCGTTCCAAGAAACAGTTGTCGGTTTTCATTCGCCGCAAATTTCAAATCGTTGATATAGCGCTGGATCTGCTCGGCCATCGAGTTGAACGCATCAGCCAGTTGACCAATTTCCGATTGGGTATTGACGTGAATCCGCTTTGAAAACTCACCGGTGGCAATTGCCCGGGCGCCTTCCGCCAGTTTCTTGACCGGGAGGGTTACCCAGAAGGCCAGTAAGACCCCAATTCCAACCGCAATGACAACAATCACCACACTGATTTTCACCGCCTGCCGAATCATAATCGGTACCGATGGGTAGGCTGATTCTTCATTGATGACCGAAATGACGCCTAGTTTGATGTCTTTACTCAGGGCGACGGTGTTGAAACTCCCCAGCATTGAGAACTTTTCACTGTTCAGGTTGAGTTCAAACTGCTCAGCCTGATTGGCCAGATCTTTATTCTGCATCCAGGATTGGACAATCCCCCATCCGCTGACGTCGGGCTTGCTATAGACCATTTCGCGGTCTGGATGGACCACCACCATGCCTTTTTCATTGACGACAAAGACAATCCGATTGCCATCCTTGAGCATTTTCTGATTGGTTTTGCCGCGGACGGGTGGATTCACATACCGAAAGACCGGTTCCATGCTGGCCACGGCAATGACCACTGATGGGATTTCACCGTCTCGAAAGGCAATCACCGGCTCGGCCATCGAAATAGCTGATTCATTGCTTGATTGAAAGGAAATCGGTTCACTCAGGTAGGATTCGTTCGGTTTCTGAGTCAGTCTGGAAACCGCGTTGGCAATAACCTGTCCGGCCTCTTCGTTGTTGATCCGATTTGGGTCAAAAGCAAAGGCACCCTGACCTTCCACATTATTGAGCGGGATAAGACCAATCAGAACCAGATTGGGATCCGCCGTCAAAAATCGCTGCAGCCGGAGATTTCGTTCATCACGTGTTTGTTTGAAGAGTTCGGCAACGCCATTGGAGGCTTCCAGGGCCTGGGCAATCCCGGCAATCTGGTCACGATGTCCATTGACATAGGTCTCAACTTGATTGGCTACGTCTTCGGTGACCTGGATTTGTGAGAACCGTTCGGCGCTACGCACGGCTTCACGGTTAATCTCGACCAGTTGCCACACCACAATCACCAGCGGTACAAACACCAGTGACAAGACAACGCCGAGAATGGTGTAGAGAATTTTGGTTGGCTTCTTTTTATTCGCCACACATCACCTCACATCCTGACTTGATTTGCGGGGGAAGAGTGATTGGAATCCAGGGCAACACTTCCCTGACTCCAGGTTGCTTTCGCGATTGTTTTTGGAAATCCAGTTTGATGGTATTGAAAGAAGTGGGCCAGTGTAGCACACCTGCTCAATGCTTCGCGCCGATGTCTTCCGCCCCAGCTCCTACACTTGCCGCCCATCGTGCGTGGTAAATTTCATCAACCGCATATACACATCCACCACTGGGCCCAACCCGGCATAATAAGCCAGGGTGACTGGCAGCGGTTGGGCAAACCAACCGAAGAGCGCCGCATAGACCGCCACCCCCGCTGCCGTGAAATACCAGTGCATGGGTTGTCGGTCAACGCAATACACAATGATGAAACTAAACAGGGCCGCGTGGAGCCCGTACCCAGCCGGGTAGAAAAGTTCCAGAACCATTGCCAATCCGTAGGTCAGGACCAATCCGCGCATGTAGCGTTGTGAATCGTGATACCGGGCATAATAAAACGGCACCAGGGTTGACAGGATGGCGGCGGCCAGGGCTGCAAACGCAACTCCGGTATGTGGATAGAACACCACTTTCATCAGGGTCGGATGCCACGCAAAGAACAAAAAGGGCGTTGAAAGGTCACGTATTGCCTTGACGATTCGGCCCTGAGGCAGGAACCAGATGTCCGCCAGCAAGTAGAAGTAATAGACCAGGGCGGGCAGGAATACCTCCCAGCGCGGCACACCCGAAAAGAACCCAATCAACAACACACCGAGGGGAACAATTTCATAGGTTCGCAACGGCCAGGCAGGGCGCGCAAACAATTGATACAGCTTATCTGACACTTTGAGCGATGGCAGCAACCGCTGTTCAATCTGGTCACGCCACTGGTCCATGACCTCGCGGGCAAACTCCGCATCGTCGCGGTGACTGAGGCACCGTTCAGGGTCAGGAATAATTGGTTTGTGATATTTGACGGTGATTTTGCGTGGGAGCGGAATCAGACGTGACGTGGGCCAGGCATCCTGAGCACCCGTGATGGTGATGGGAACAATCGGACACTGGTTATAAATGGCAAACCGGGCGGCCCCGGATTTGACATTTTCGCTCATCCCCGGTTTTTGGGAGCGTCCAGCTTCGGGGAAGATTCCCAGCGCATGCCCTTCCTTGAGCACTTCCATGGCCTGTTCAAAAGCTTTTGAATCGCGTCGGGTAATGTCAACTGGAAACGCCCCCGCAAACCGCATCAGGAACCCCAGGCCCGGTATTTTGAACAGCCGATCCCAGGCAATAAATCGAATCTGACGCTTGATGGGCAGGGACATCAGCAATGGATCTAAATAGCTCGGATGGTTCCCAGCCAAAACCACCGGGCCGGACACAGGAACATTTTCAACCCCATAGTATTCAAGGGTGAAGATGATTCGAAACAGCGCATGGATGATGTTCTTTAATATCCACAGCATAGAGGGAATGGGAATGAAGAAAACCAGGGTTCAGGGTTCCTAATCCCCCCGGATTTTGTGGGGTAAGCTCAAAAATGAGTCCAAAAGCCCTAAAAATGGCCTGTTTTGAGCTGTTTTACCTGTTACCCACAAAAACGTGGGTTAGCTAAGTCATTTGTTTTCAATTCAATCATCTCCGCCAGCCGTTTGGCGTGGTTGCGCGTGATGAGTGGCAGGTGATCATCCATACTGAATTCTTTCAATACCTCAAGCATCGCTTCGGGTTCGGCAATGCGTCCGCCTTTGAGGTCATATTCCAGATCTTTCATTTGTTTGGGAGTATCAAGGGGTTGGTATCGGCGGGCAGTATTGAGTGTCTCAAGACGTCGGTGCTGAGTGACCAGTCCACGGAAAAAATTGGAAATTTGCTGAAGTGATGGGTTCGGGGTGAATTGAAAGGTCAGTTCCCGATTGAGTTCTCCCTGGTACACCGTGATGGTATTGGTTCCCAGGTTGGGATGTTCCATTGAAGACTGGTAGGTATCAGTACTGCGGAGGAAATCCAGCGTTTCAAACAGTTTCTGAAGCCGGGTCATGGATTCTGGCCGCAGTTTGAGTTCAACCTGGATTGGATCCTCCTCGTCTTTGCGTTGATACTTCAAGCTTCCCTGACCTTTGAGATCCACCTGGACATCAATGCGGGCAATCTCAAATTCCGGACGCTCAAACCGGTACACATATCGGTCGCCAGTGAGCCCCGTGGGACTGGCGTTTTTGACAATGGCGAGTTGGGCCAGGGTGGTGAGGGGAAATCCCAGGAGGATCAGACAGGAAAAGATCAAAGCTGTCGTGCGCATAGCTATTTTTCTGGTTGAAACCGTTTGAGAAGCGTCCCACGAAAGAGTCCTTCGCAGGCCACGCATATAATAATGATGGCTTGAAGCACCACCGACAGGTCTTTCGACACATGGTCGGTAAAAATATCAATGAACAAACCAGCCCGGATCAAGGCACCAAACAAAACGGCTGACAACAAAATGCCGACCGGGTGATTGCGGCCCAGGAGTGCCACCGCAATTCCCGTAAAGCCATATCCTGGTGAAAACCCGTCATAGTAGCGATGCCGATACCCGAGCACTTCGCTGATTGCCACCATTCCCGCCAATCCGCCTGAAATTGTCATGGCCAGAATAATGTTGCGTTTGACACTGATGCCACCGTATTCGGCTGCCGAAGCATTGTTGCCAACTGCCCGTAACTCATATCCCCATTTGGTTTTCCACAAAAACACATAGACGGCGACACAGGTGAGGAGGGCAATGATGAACCCGATATTGAGTGGCAGCCGCTCTGGATAGGTAATTCCCAGCGGCGCCAGCAGGTGATGAAACCGTGGAATATGGGCGGCCTTGTCAATTTCAAACGTTTCAAGAATCTGATCACCGACTTCGCGGAAGTGATATTGCGTCAGGTAGCTCACAATGGCAGCCGCAATAAAGTTCAACATGATGGTGTTGATCACTTCGTGCGAGCCGAACTTCGCTTTCAGAAAGCCTGGAACGGCACCCCAGAGCCCAGCCATCACAATCCCACCCAGAATACAGGCTGGTATCAGAATCAATGATTTGACCGTTGGGCTGACCGCCTCACCAAGATAGACGGGGAGTGTAAACCCAACCCAGGCCGTGGCAAAAGCCGCGACGCTGAGCTGGCCTTCGCACCCAATATTGAGCAACCCACAGTGAAATGCCAGCGCGACGGCTAACCCGGTGAAAATCAACGGGGTGGCATAAAATAACGTGTAGCTGATGCCATCGAGTGTTCCAAAGGCGCTGCTGAAAAACAACTCGTACACCAGCAATGGGCTATCGCCGATACACAACACGATCACGCCGCCAATCACAAAGGCTGCAATCACGGCAATGATCGGAAAAAAGAGTTCAGAAAGCAGTTTTTTGAGGGCGGCAGTGAGATTCATGGATAGTGGATGAGCGGTTTGTAGTCAGTAGTCAGTAGTCAGTAGTCAGTCGTCAGTCGTCAGTAGTCAGTAGTCAGTAGTTGAGTGTTAGGGTTTTGAATTGCCTGTCAAGTATATTTGGTTCTATTTATGCTAAATCGGTCCACATGGGATTGGAACAGTCAAAAACCGTTGGTTTATGCCGCTAACTGAGCAAGTCGTTTGACTTCGGCATCAACCTCTGGGGTAAAGTAAATTTCCGAGAGCTGGTACTTCCAGGGACCATTCACCTGA
>JACQXX010000144.1 GCA_016208495.1 Acidobacteriota bacterium
GATTGCCCGCTTCCAAAATACCCAGGAGGAAATTTTGGCGTTGTGTGGGTTGCGGGAAGCAGCTTAATCACCTTTTGGTTTTTCTTATATTACTGAGAAATGACGCGCGTGCCCTGGAAATATTTATCTGAAAAGCTATATAAAAAGTTTTGTGATTTCCAACTGGTCGTACCAATAATAATCCTGGGTTGACTACTCACTACTCACTACTCACTACTCACTACTCACTACTCACTACTCACTACTCGCTACTCACTCCACTTTTGCTATGCCTGCTCTTCTCTCGCTTCAGGATTTGAAAGTTCACTTTCCCGTGCGTTCGCATGGACTGATGGACGTGTTCAGTCGCCAAAAAGCACGTGTTGTACATGCCGTTGATGGTGTGACGTTTGAAATTCAGGCTGGCGAAACGCTTGGGCTGGTTGGCGAATCCGGGTGTGGAAAATCAACCACCGGGCGCGCCATTTTACGGCTGGTCGAGCCGACTGGTGGAAAGGTTCTCTTTCAAGGACAGGATGTGTGTTCGTTGGGTGCAAGTCAGTTACGCCAGACACGACGGCACATGCAAATGGTTTTTCAGAATCCCTATGCGTCACTCAATCCGCGAATGACCGTGGGTGACATCATTGGTGAACCCTTGAAAACATTTGGGCAAGGCGGAAAAGATCTGGCGGAGCAGGTTCAAAACCTGATGCAAACAGTTGGGCTGAATCCAGGTGTGGTACGGCACTATCCGCACGAATTTTCAGGTGGGCAGCGACAACGAATCGGCATTGCCCGTGCGCTGGCGCTCAATCCAGAACTGGTCGTGGCTGACGAACCAATTGCAGCGCTCGATGTTTCAATCCAGGCGCAAATCCTCAACCTCCTGAAGCGACTGCAACAGGAACGAAAATTAACCTATTTGTTTATTTCACACGACTTGCGAGCCGTCCGGCATATCAGCAACCGGATTGCCGTGATGTACCTGGGAAAAATTGTCGAGCTTGGAGACTCTAAAACCGTATATGCCCAGCCGCAACATCCCTACACCCAGGCGCTGATTTCAGCCGTGCCGGTCCCCAATCCCAAAATTGAAAAAACCCGTCAGCGAATTGTACTCCAGGGCGATGTTCCGAGCCCGATCAACCCTCCGACCGGGTGCCGGTTTCATACCCGGTGTCCGCATGTGATGCCAATGTGCCGCGAAGCCGAGCCACCGCTTCAGGACCTGGGCAACGGTCACCTGGCAGCGTGTTTTTTGCATGCGAAAGTCAGTAGTCAGTAGTCAGTAGTCAGTAGTCAGTAGTCAGTAGTCAGTAGTCAGTAGTCAGTAGTCAGTAGTCAGTAGTCAGTAGTCAGTAGTCAGTAGTCAGTAGTCAAGTGTTGGGTTTTTGAATTATCTGTCAAGTAGATTTGGTTCTATTTGAATCATTTAGGAACAATTCTTTCCAAGAATTCTACAGATTCAACGATCCAGGTTTTACCTACTGACTAATGGGCTACTGACTCATCAACCACTGACTACTGACTACTGACTGATGGACTACTGACTATTTTCACAACGCCTTGCGTGGTGGCATTGTGGTATTGGCCAGGAGCAGTCCGGTGACCAGTGCAATCGCGACCAGGATCATTCGGAAGGCCGCTTCAACCCCAGACACCACATCTTTTTCAAGGAATTTCGCGACGCTTCCATAGCCGACACTTCCGGGAACCAGTAACATAATGCCCGGAACAAGCAGGACTGCCGCCGGACGTTTTTTATATTTGTTGTACAAATTTCCAGCCAATCCCACCAGCAACGCGCCGAGACATACCCCAAGCTCTGGGCCAAGCATCCAGGCACCCGTTCGCGCTCCCCAGAACCCCACCAGAGCTGACAGCAAAATCCATCCCATATCTTTTGGACGGGCTCGAAAAAGCACGGCCAGTGAAAGAGGTGCGATGAGAAGGGCCAGTGGTTCGGTCCACCACGGCAGCATTTCCGGACGCTGAAACATTGAGACGGTTGGCAGAATGCGTTGAATTTGTGTTCCCAGTGCCACCCCAAACCCAATTTCAATCAGGAGCAGAATCGCACTCATCAACCGTGCCGTGCCAGCAACCAGGCTCCGCTGGGCAAGTTCATTCATGGCAACCGTCAGGGTTAATCCAGGAACGAGCACAATCAACCCGCCCAACGTGGTGATGTAGACCGAAATCGGAGCAAAAACCTGAGTTGCTACAATCGCCAGGACTGAGGCAATAATGGCTGAAACCGGGTCAAACACCCGCGAAAGGTTTGGGTATTTGCCAGCCAACCAGGCAAAAATCCCGAGTGACATTCCAATCACGGTTGCCATCAGAATTTCACGCCAGCCGCCTCCCAAAAATCTCGAAGCCGCACCTGAAGAAATCCCAAAGCAGATCGCCGTCAAAAAATCACCATACCGGGGCTGGGCGGCTACGATTTCATCAATTTGTTGAGCCCCTTCACCCGGCGTCAGGGTACCGTCTAAAACCTGCTCAGCCAGAGTGTCGAGCAGAACAAGTTTTTCCAGATTGACTTCGCCGGGTTCGACGCGGATGAGCGTGGTGCGCTGTTCTTCAGGATCGCCAAAGGAGGCAAAAATGCTGGTTGGGGTTGAAAAAAACTGGCCTTCCAACCCCAGTGTGTTTGAGATGTCAACGAGTGTGTCTTCCAGGCGATGGGCCGGGGTGCCGTATTGATGGAGGGCTTTTCCAAGTTTGAGGACAAACGCGATACTTGACGTCTCAGCCTTCAGTGCCTGGGTAACCAGTTTGGGAAGTGCATCGGCAATCGAGAAATCATCAACTGGAGCTGGCGGGGCAGACGAAAAATCTTGCATATCAAGGAGTAACGAGGACATAAGGAAGTGAGGTCAGAATGCTTAGAGAGCGTTAAAGAATAAGTTCCTGGGAGAGGAGGACATCCTTTCACCTGTCGGGTTTTCGGAACCTCCTGCCGGAACCGGCTTGAGTGCCTTGGATTGAGCATCCCGGAGGGCTGCCGTTCGGATAGCCGGTCGGTTGCTCGGCTTTGCGAGCTACCACCGGAAAAAGGTTGTTCTCTCCAATACTCCGCGCTTCACCCGTGCCCCTGCAAGGCACGGGTGAAGCGCGGAGCGATCAGGGAGGCCGTGGAGACCGGTGGTAGGCCCAGAGCGGCCAACTGACCGGCTATCCGAACCGCAACGCTTCGCGGTGCCAAACCAAAAATCAAATTCTGCCTTCTAATGAAGCCTTTCCAAGAGTTGGTCCAGTTCGTGCTGCATTTGCTCTGCTGGAAGATGTACACGCTGGCCGTGTCCAGGCAAAACCCATTCAAATGAATAGTTTTTGAGTTTTGCCAGTGATTTGAGTTGTTCTGGAAATGAATACCAGCAGTACTCAGCCGAAGCTGATAATCCCTGGCGGACGCGACTCCACCACAGATGGTCGCCCGTGAATAAAAACCGGTTGCGGTAGCACAGTACCATGTGTCCACGAGTGTGACCGGGAGTCGGAATAATCTGAAAATCCGGATGAAAGGTGATGGTTTCCACACCGTCAATGATGCGTTCGGCCTCTGGTTGGGCGGAAAGCTCATCGCGATGGATGATGCGTTCGGCTTTGAATTTGCGGGCATAGCTGGCGGCTTCGGCCACATCGTCGCGATGGGTCAGGAAAATAAAGCGAATTCCGCCAAGATCCTCGACGGGACGAGTCAGGTGCGGCAAGAAGCGTGGCGAGTCAATCAACCAGTTTCCATCTGGATGTTGCACAAAATAGCTATGCCCTCCATAGGACTTTGCCGAGTTAAACCCGCAGTAGTACACACTATCTTCAATCAAAAATGGGAAGTCTGAAATCACCTGGTGCGACAGGTTTTCCCCAGTGGTTCCAATTGATCCGGTTGGGCAGGCGAGCAGGGCACGTGTGGCTTCACGGCGGGTTTTTTCATCTTCAGGCTGTGCCTGGACGAAGGAATAGTCGCCGTCGTCTTCAAACACATCAGGGGCAAGCTGACGACAGGTGTCACAGTTGATACAGGTTGAATCAACAAAAAATTCGCCTTCGATATTGTGTGGAAGCCGCTTCCCAAGACTCGCCATTGTGGTTGCCCCCCTCTCAGTCCAAATCGGAGTGTCCGTCAAAAATGATGAAGAGTAGCCAATCCGGTTCCTGCTTGTCACCCCATTCCTCCTAACCAGTAAACACGGCGTGAGGAGTCAGGAGGTTTTTAGGTACTGCATCGGTAAATTGATCAAACTATTCATTCCTACTCGCTACTCGCTACTCGCTCTTCAAAGTGGCCCTACCGGTTTTTAGGAAAATGGATATTGAACAGGACTACATTCTTGGCTAGTTTTAGCATTTCTCATCAAACTCATCATTTTTTCATTTTCTGGGAGTAAGCCAATGACTGATACACAGTTGCGTTTGAAAACTGGACTCGCCGAGATGCTCAAGGGCGGCGTGATCATGGATGTTGTAGATGCTGAGCAGGCTCGGATTGCTGAAGATGCGGGTGCCGTGGCCGTGATGGCCCTGGAGCGTGTACCGGCTGACATTCGCCGGGACGGCGGCGTGGCCCGGATGTCATCACCGGGCATGATCCGTGAAATTATGAAAACGGTATCAATTCCCGTGATGGCCAAGGTCCGGATCGGCCATTTTGTCGAAGCACAGATCCTCGAAGAACTGGGTGTTGATTTCATTGATGAATCCGAAGTGCTGACGCCGGCAGACCATGCCAACCACATCAATAAATTCGCGTTTAAAGTGCCCTTTGTCTGCGGTGCCACCAATTTGGGCGAAGCCTTACGCCGGATTGGCGAAGGCGCGGCCATGATTCGCACCAAGGGCGAAGCTGGCACCGGAAACGTCGTCGAAGCCGTCAAGCACCTGCGCCAGATCCATCGTGATATGCGGTTGCTGACGGTGCTCAGTGACGACGAGTTGATGGCTGAAGCCAAGCGACATCAAGCCCCATTTGAACTGGTGCAACTGGTTGCTAAACTGGGCAAATTGCCGGTTCCAAATTTTGCGGCGGGCGGCATTGCCACACCGGCTGATGCGGCGATGTGTATGCAACTTGGTGCAGAAACAGTGTTTGTCGGCTCTGGAATCTTTAAGTCCTCTGATCCGGCGCGGCGGGCACGGGCGATTGTCAAAGCGGCAACTCATTTTAACGACCCGAAAGTTTTGCTCGAAGTCAGCGAAGACCTCGGCGAACCAATGCGTGGAATTGATGTGACCACCCTGCCGGAAGGTGAATTGCTCGCAACGCGAGGATGGTAGGTTATTTGGGTTCGGGGTTCGGGAAAATAACAAAAAGGACAAAAAGGACAAAAGGGACATAAAGGACCTAAATTCGAAGACCCTGAACCCTGAACCCTGAACCCTGAACCCTGAACCCTGAACCCTGAACCCTGAACCCTGAACCCTGAACCCTGAACCCTGAACCCTGAACCCTGAACCCTGAACCCTGAACCCTGAACCCTGAACCCTGAACCCAGCCGCTTCGCGAATATGCCCGATCCGGAAAAACGATGTTTGGCACCTGCGCCGGTGCGATTTTACTGGCCAACCAGGTGACCAATCCAGAGCAGGAATCACTGGCGGTGATTGATATTGGTGTCCAGCGCAACGGATATGGCCGGCAGCTCGATAGCTTTACCACGCACGTGTCAGTCCCAACACTTGGCGATGAACCAGTGGAACTGGTGTTTATCCGGGCACCGATTATCACGCACCTGGGTGAAGGCGTCGAAGTTCTGGTCGAGCACAATGGAAAGCCGGTGATGGTCCGCCAGGGCAATATTCTGGCGGCGACGTTTCATCCAGAACTGACCACTGATCCCCGCATTCATGCTCTGTTTGCTGAACAAATCCAACCGATTGTTTCCCAGCCTGCCTGAAATTCTTCTGCACTCAAGCAATTGCTGGCGAAAAAAAGATTGCCAAACTGGTAATTCCAGCGATATAGGTTTTCAGAAAAAGAATCCGGGAAATCTGACGCAATGAGTCAAAAGGGTTGACGAAGGAAAAAGAAATGAGTATTCCCGACAGAACAAAAAATAGACAGAAGGAGAATACTCATCATGGTGGCCTATCATAGTCT
>JACQXX010000145.1:0-38876 GCA_016208495.1 Acidobacteriota bacterium
TTTCAGGGATTTCCAGTATCGTTTTTCCAGGCACAGATGACTTTGCTCCTTGGTTGGTAATTTTCTTTTTTCTCAAGTATCAAAGTTTTTGGTCTGTGCCAAGTCTTCTTTCTCTGTTCCAATCCCTTGTGGACCGATTTAAGAAAGTAATAGAGCGGAGTGTGACCGGTTGGGTGTAGCCAGGATCACCGACGAGTTGAATGTTCGTTTGTGCCTTTTTGCCTTGTTCAACAACCAGCACTTCAGACTCCATACGCAGTGAGTAGCCGACTGAGGCTGTAGAATTATAGAAAATTGTTCCACGAAGCGGTTGGCCATAAATTTCACAAAATTGCTCAAACTCCGCTGTGAACTGAACAACTTTAGGATAAGAATCAGAATAATCAATCTTGATTTCTAAAATCCGAAAATTCCCTTTTAACTCATTGCACCCGTTTGCATTTCCAGTGATATCCAATTGCGGATAGGAAGGAATTCCATCCCCTGACAACCGGGTGCCTTCCCCAAAATAACCAACTTGTAACGGAATTACCATGCTGGTCGTGCTAAAGTAAATCTCCCAATGCTGATCATCTTCGAGACCCCAGTAATTAAAGTGAATCTCACTTACCAATCCATTGCGAGTCACTTTCGTGGCATAGACAGTAAACCAGCCTTCATCCAGGAAATAATCCTGCCCGCTTCCAACAAAATCGCCTTCTTCACTTCGTATCGATATCCCAGTCCGCCCCAAGACTTTTAGTGTTCGATAGAGCAACTCAGTTTCAGATCCAGACCTTGCGCGAATAGTGAGTTGAACAGGCTGGTTGGGGGTTGACCCAGAGACACTCACTTTCATCTGAGCCTGCTCGCCTGGGTGAATCACCGGTGGGGTAAAAGTGACCTGAATTCCTTCAACAGGGGGCGAGAGTTCAGCAGACAAGGTGACAGGTTGATTCACTGAATGAAAGGCACCGAGTGAAAGTGGAAAGCTTTTTGTTTTTCCTTGCTGCACACTTAAGTTGGCAGGTGACACAATGATTGGAAAGGGTAAGGCTGGGACCTGATAGTGAATCGAGCCCCAGATTTCAGGCCCGGCATAGTTACCATTGAGGGAAAAAGAAGCGACAAATCGGTCAACTTGAAGCTTTCCTTGTGAATTGGAAAAAGCGGCCTCATAAATTGTGAAATCCCCAATGTCTCCCTCTTGTGCTGAGGTAGAGGAAAACGAAAAACCAGGATGCCCAAGGAGGTCCAGCGTAGCTCGTCGGGTATGCTGATAGGTGCCTACCGCCAAATTTCTTCCCAGTTTGTTGGTTGCAAAAATAAGTTCAAAACTAAGGCGATTGCCAAATTCATCTCTGCCTTCCAACGTAAAAGTAACCCAATCCGCCTTTCCGTCCTGAGTGTAATCCATCACTTGCGGAGTAAAAGTCACCTGTTGGTCATTGATCGTCTTCACTTCGGTCCCCGGGTAAACTAAAGTATCTCTGACATAGGAAAAACAACTCGCAGGGGTGGCAGTAACCGTCAATGGAGATAAACTTAGCCAGAGGAATGCTATTCCGAAGACAATCACAGTTGAAAAGCTAAGATCAGATGGAAAATACCTCACCATACCTGTAACCCCTCTTGATTTCCTGGTGCAGTTATAACCAGTGGAAATTCGATTTCATCTGTAACGGTGCCGCACGACCCGTAAATCTTCACGGTATAATTACCAGGTAAAACTGTTTTATCCGGTTTAATCTCTATTCGATGGCCCCTCCCTGGGAAGGCATCTCCATTGATTGAAATACGGATTTGACTTCCAACTGGAGAGACATCCCCGTTCAGCTCCACATATTCTGAAAACCCATTGATTGGCTTTACTTTTACTTTTACGGAGACTGACTTACCAGCTTCCACAGATACCATTTGAGGAATGACCCGTAATTGAAAACTTCCTTTGGGAAGAAAGTTAACCAGGATGGACTCAGAATCAACAAATTGGCGACCACCAACTCCCCCGACAGAAACAAGGTATATTCCAAATACCGCACGATCTGGAGGTTTGATTTCAAGTTGAGTAGATTCACCAACTGTCAGGATATTTTCTTTGAGTTTAGCTGGGAGGGACGGAGATCCATAACTGCTGACCTGTAACTGGACTGTTTCACCGGTAAGGTTGATGGGAATGATGCGAATTGGGACTTTTTTCGACTGGTCTTTGTATAACTCGCATTCGGATGGGGTGGCTTCAAGGTCAAACCCTTGAGGTTCAGCATTGAGAAAGATTGTCCCGATTAACTTGTTGTTTGGTTGTTCACACCCTTGTTCGAAGGTCGCAGCCAGGCTTGTGACTTTTGGCGGGAAGACCGTGGTATCGTAAGTGACAGCCAGAATTGTGAATTTTCCAAATACCTGATTGCAGGCACGCGACCCCATTGAAATATTAATCCCTGGATACCCAAAGTCCCCGGAGACAAGGGATTGGGCATTCTCATAAAACCCAGGAAGTAACGGAACCCCCATTCTTTTTGAGGAGAATGTAATGTCTACCGATACATCTTTCAGGTGATCAACCTCGAAGACCAGGGAGATTTGATTCACACCTCTCTCACCTGACTCCGAATTTGTTGAGGCTTCTAATAACTTTCCGCAAGTAAACACGTTTCCACCACCAATGAAGTCACCGGCTTCGCTCAATAAAGTCAATCTGGTAACTGGGGCCGCCGTGGTCACAAGAGAGGTGAATCCAATTCCAAAGATCGCCAGACACAGGTGAAAAAGAACCCATACCCATTTATCTCGAACACGTGTCTCTTGTGAGTGAACAGCACAAATGTCTGGCGGGGAAAATGGCCATCGAAAGCACATACTTTTTCTCTTTTGCCTCCCTGTCCCTGTATCAAGAACTCAATGAAACCTTTTATTTTCAATGGTTTATTTTACCATCAAATTGATGGTTGTATTTCGCATCACGCCATTCACATCGATACAGGAAAATTGAATTTGGTATGAACCTGGCTTACTTTTTTTATCAGTTGAAATTTCAAATTTTGCGATATTCACGTGGGTGATGAGTGGCGATGGGGTTATTGTTCCTCCCCAAGATTTGGTTTCAGATGGAGTTATAGTGATTGGCCCATCATGACTGTACCGACGCTCAATTCGAACATATACCGTAACCTTCGATTTTCCAGTTACTTGCTGTTCAGCCGGGAACGTTGATACTTGATAGTCAGGTACCTGTGGAGCAAGAACGGTCAATGATGCGCTGGCAGAAGTCGTCAAATTTGGTGTGGTTCCTGACACAATGATTTCATACACATCTCTTTTCGTCGCGGAAGTTGAATGCACATTGATTTCAGCTTCTTCACCAGGTAACAGGCGAAGGGTTGCCGGGTCATAGGATAATCCTCCTTCTGCAGGCTTGATAACTGGGGTTAGTGTAACAGGGCTATTAAATCCATTGACCGGGTCAACCCGAACTTTGAGTTGAGCAGACTGACCTGATGTGATCAAACCCAAAATAGGATTCACTGTCACATAAAACATGGGGTAGGTGGATTGATACAAAACCAACCCGAACAAAGCAGGATCTCCCCCCCCCACAGTGCTGTTCAAAACTGGCGGCAAATTTCACAAGTTGTGGTGGAGATTGTTTGTAATCAACCTCCAACTCAAAAATTGTAAAATTCCCAGAATTAAAACCACACCCTTTTCCAGAACCTAACACCGTTCCATTGCCCCCAATCAAAAATGAACTTCCCGGTGGTTGTGGGTCTTCATTTACTGGGATCGAATATACCCCTGGCGTCAAGTTTTTCCCAGGTGTTTTCATATGAAAGGTAAAACCCCATCCAATAGCGGAATTTCTAGGGTCTGAATAGTGGATTCTTAAATATTCAATGCCTTGATCCTGATCATTATCAATAACCTGAGACTCAAAAACACCATCCGAATATTCCTGATATTGGCCTTCCCCAACATAATGACGATTTTCACTTCTCAGCACGATCAAATTCTTAGGTTCTTGTGCTGAAACAGATTGCATCCCCCAGCAAAATACCAAAAAGAAAATTAGACATCTCATCATAAAATCCGACGCGTCCCCCAATTTTTCACATAGCGGAGAATTCGCCGTCCTCCTGGTTTGCTTTTTTGAACGGAAGACTCACTTCCGTCGAATTAAAGTGGGTGAAGGCATAAGGATCACCTTTGGTGCAATAGGGGTTCAGCAACTGGCCTCACCCTGCTTTTGCACGGTAGTTTTGTCAAACTCAACTCTCCACCGGCATATCCAGCGGATACTGACTATTTGATTGCCTGCCTGGTTCACCCGGTTGTCAAAGAATCTAAACAACGGGCCTGGTCACGAATGCTGCTGATCAAAACCCAAGAAGTAATTTGGTCAGTAAAACGTCCGTGCTGAATTTGGAGCCGCAACTATGCCACTTTGAAGCCCAATAATCCACCAAAAATACCAATTCTCAAGAATTCCCGTCTCCTTTGGCTCTTCACTTTATAAACTCATCAAGAATTACTGAAGGAAGCCCTCGGTCCATACCAATGCCCGTCAGTTGATTCACCTGAGAAATGCCAGCAGGAGAGACAGCGCTCCGAGGTAGCCAATCCAGAGTACCACTGGCACGAGGTACAATTTTTTTCGGGGATGGACCACGCCCAGGCCGTATCCCGCCAACAAAATAAACATCAGCGAAAAAATGTCACACTCCTGCAACAGGTCCAATGCCCAGGCAGGAAATGAATCTGTCGCCAAAAACGCCAGATTCCTCGCTATGTAGCCTCCTTTCACCAGTTCGGGTAATTCAGGGCGCTTGAGCGTGACGACAACCCAGGAAAGAGCATACTCAACCACACTCACGGTCAGGTATGAATAGGCCGTGACCGAAATGTACAACGACAGTTGAGAACTACCACCCAGGACAATACAGGCCGTAAAGAAAAAGGCGGCAATCAAAAAAACCTTCGCTGGCTGGAAGAGAAATGGAAGGTAGTACTCCAGGTATTCCCGGGCCACCAGATTGCCTTTGACCTGGAGTTCAAAATCTTTCCTGGCCTGGGGCGTGAGCTGATTGACGGTGGTTCCACTTTGTTCGAGTGCCAGTTCAGCCCGCGCCCATTCAATCTGATAGCGACTATATGGAACGGCTGACTCAAGCGCCTTTGTCCCCAGAAATGACACGGCGCACAGAACCAGGATTGGCACAAGTGGTGCGGCTGACAATTTCAGATCCTGAAAAGTTGCTTCCGGACTAAAAAACATCAGCCCCAGACGTTTGAAGTGTCCGTGTTGTTTGACCAGACCGGCGGTATCTTTCTGACCTTCAAGAAAATACGCCAGGTGTAAATCGGCAGCCACCCACCACCCAAGGGTAAAAAAGGCAAATGATGCCCAGAACGCAGCCTGGATCCAGAGTGGGCACACAAAGGAAGCAACTGACAAAACTGAAAAGGTAATGGCAAATGTAATGACTACCGGTTTCAGTCGAGCGGGTTTTTCATCAGTTGGTGGATCGGTTCCAAGCACTGCCGCGCTCAGACACACGACTGAGACAAGCGGCAGACCAATCAGGATGGTCAACAACGGAAACACATCCGGCTGAACAAACTTCCCGCGAACCACCAGCCCAACCACGTACGGAACCCCTGACACCACCATTGCCAGCATCAACCACCCAAACGAACCTTTGAACAAATTGCCCATGATTGATCGGGGATAGGTGTACCAGCGCCAGACTGAATGCCCTTCGTTTGTAATCATTCGCGGGACGGATGAAACCAGGGCAAACAAACCGATCAAGTACGATAAAACACCCCAGGCGACCGGCGCCTTGATAAACAGATTGCGCAGCTCAGGCAGCAGAAACAACGGCACAAAGGCCAGTGCCGGGAGCAACGCCTGGATCAATTGTTGTGGACGGCGAATCACAACCTTGATTGGGTATGGCCAGTTTGCAGCCCGTGCTTTTTGAACACCGGCACCGGCATCCGTCCGAAACCGACGCAGCCACTGATTGCGATTGGCCATCCAGATTGTGAGTGTGGTGACCCCCAACAAACCTGCCAGATTCAGGCACAACCCGATCACCCACGACAGCGAGCCGGAAGCCATCAGTTTGACCACCAACCCTGGTGCCAGGTACTGAAAAAATGATGACTTGAGCAGCGTAACCACCGACGTCGCATATTCAGAACCAATCACGACTGGAAGCAGGCTCAAGGAAAGGCCAAACCCAAGTGCCGCCAGAAAAGCGGATCCAGGCTGACGCCATCCCGGCGGAACCACTTTCCAGTTCACAATGGTCAAAATCGTCTGGATCATGGCGATGGTCAGCAGCATCAGGCTGGTGCCGCCAATGGCCCAGAACGGGCTGCTCCACCAGTACCCCAAATGACGGGCAACTGCCAAAAAGAATGGAAGAAAGACAAGCCAGAGCGGAGAAAACAGCGTGGTTTCCACCAGCGTCAGCCAGACGGTGGATGTTGCCGTCACCGGATAGACTTCGGTCAGGCGTAGATTTTTCTCCAACGTATAGCCTTGAAATCCTTCAAATCCGACACTGAGGAAAACCCCCGCCAGCAACAAAATCGTGGCTGAGCCAGGCAACAGGAGTGTCACTCCAGCCGGTTCCGGGACCAGGTGCTCGATCAACCCTTGTGAAAGGGTGAAGACCAGCCAGCCAACCGCCCAGGTCATTATCAGGCCAGGAACCAGGAAGGGATGAAACCGGCGTTGGTTTTGATCGGTGCGGGGAATGATGGTTTTTGAAAGCCGATTGAGCTGACCCACACACAGGAAATACACCAGAATGGCCAGATGATTCGGAGATGATTCAGATGGATCGGAAAGAAACGGCTGAACTGATCTTGAAAGTGGTTGAGCAGACATGGCTATTGCTCCGTCATTTTAAAGAAAGCATCTTCAAGCGACGCTTCCTGGAGTTGACGCTTTAACTCTTGCGGGTGAGCGACGGTAATCAATCGTCCTTTGTTGAGAATCGCCACGCGGTGGCAATAGCGCTCAGCCATGTCGAGCAGGTGGGTGCTGAGCAGGATGGTTTTTCCAGCTTCGGCCATGCTGGTCATCCAGACTTTGATTTCTCGGGCGGCATAGGGATCAAGACCGTTGGTTGGTTCATCGAGGATATAAATCTTCGGATCGTGGATTTGGGCGTGAGCCAGTGCGAGTTTTCGCCGCATGCCCAATGAATAACTGGTTGGATACTGATGGATCACTTCCTCCAGTCCGTGCTGGGCAATCACCGTTCGCAGGCGATCAGCCCGGCTGGCAGGTGACAGACCGTGCATTCGGCCTGCCATTTCCAGTGTTTCATAGGCGGTCAGGTATTCAGGAAAGTGGGTTGCATCCGGGACGTACCCGACAATTCGTCTCAGGGAAAGAATTTCATTTTCTTCAACTGAATGGGGGTTAAAGCCTCCGATGGCACAGGTGCCACTCGTAGGCCGGATGAGCCCCATCAACAAGTTGATCGTGGTTGTTTTCCCCGCACCGTTTGGACCCAGAAACCCGAAGATTTCACCGGGTTGAATATGTAAGTCCAAATCCTCAAGTGCTTTAAATGTACCGTAAGCCTTTGAGAGACTATAAATTGAAATGGTGTGTTCCATCGTAGGCATAAGTAAAACCTGTTATTAAGGGAAAAACCGACGAGCCTTCTCTGTGGCCGTGGCAAATCACAATGGCACGAAACGTGAAATTTTCCAGGCAGAAAGTGACTGGAGTAGGGCCTGGTGTTTTGGAGCTTGACATCCGGTGCACCCGGCTTCGGCGAACCTGTTCAAAAATCGAATGTACCACTGCCCTGGAAAATAGACAATCTCAAGTTTGGAAAACCCTGTTACAGGAAAGTCCGTTGGGCCTGATACAGGTTTTCAGAAGAAGAAACCACGGAACATACGGAATACACAGAAAAGAAATCCAGATTCTTCGCTTTATAAATAAGGACGTACCCTTAACAACCCGGTTGAGTTTTCCTCTCCTTATGGCACAATCCGGAATCAAACCAGTTTGTAGTCAGTCGTCAGTAGTCAGTAGTCCGCTAAGTTTATTTGGTTGAACCACTTGACTGTTTGCTCACGCAAGAATTTCCTTGCAAAGTGGTATGCATCACGCCTTTGCCCTACACGTTGGGTAGTCCCTGCCTGAATATGCCCAATTTGATTGAACATCAGGAGTCAGTTTTCATGTCACATTCTCATGATCAAAAACGATACGACGATCTCCAAAAATTGCTGGCCGAACAATATGAAAAACTGTCTGCCTTCGAACGTGACCACGGCATCACGGCTGATACCGCCAGAAAGTTTGAATTGAAAAAAGGAATCGAAGGAATCAAACAAACGATTCAGAGCCTGGAAGCTGAACTCACGCAGCTTCAGGCCAAAATCGGTGCCCCGGCTTCATCATCAGGCGATAAAAAGACAGCGGCGATTGATTTAGCGCACCTGCTCGAAGTCCTCACCAGAATCACCGAGGTTGACTTCGGCAAACTGGTTTTTCTGTTGCGAGTTGGAAAAGAAATTCCGAGTGATGGTGTTCCCCAAACCACACGTGCCATGAAGCTGCTCGAATGGGCTGAATCGCACGACCGCTTGCCAGAACTGGTTTCGCTGCTTGAAACCAAAATCCTGCATCGCCCTCTGTAGCCTTCCCCGAAAATAAAGGTGCAACCGGGAGAAGGCTCATCAATGTGCCGCAACAAAACCTATACTTCACCGGACGCGAAGAAATCCTGGAATCGCTCCATAACGTGTTGAAGGACACGGGGAAAACTGTGCTCAGGCAGGTGATTGCTGGCCTTGGTGGAGTCGGGAAAACGGCGACGGCGACGGAATACGCGCATCGTTACAGTGCGGAATATTCGTGTGTGTTGTGGACGCTTGCCGATAGTGAAACGAGTCTTGTTTCAGGGTTTGTCGGGTTTGCCAGACAGCTTGGGTTGCCAGAACGTGAGAAACAGACTGAACTGGTTGAAGATGTAAAGCAGTGGTTGTCCTCAAACACTGACTGGCTGCTGATACTGGACAACGCCGACAATCCTGAAGTGGTAAAACCATTCCTTCCAAACCCTTGTGGAGGGAGCATCCTGCTCACGTCGCGGGCACAGACATTTGATGTGCTCTCCATCAAATCCCCGATTGATTTGGGGGTGATGACACCAGATGAAGCCCTGGATTTTCTCAAAGAACGTACCCAACGTTCCAACCTGCCAACCACCGAACTCACTGCCGCTCAAGAGCTTGTTCGGGAACTCGGTTATTTTCCTCTGGCGCTGGAACAGGCTGGGGCCTATCTCCTGGCGATGAAAACGCCGTTCACGAAATACCTCACACTGTATCGGGAACGTCATCTGGCAAGGCTGGAAAAGAAAAAGCCGGTAACAGGGGGCTACAAAGGAACGGTCGCCACAACCTGGACCATGAACTTTGAACAGGTCGAACAAGAATCATCGGCCAGTGCTGACCTGTTGCGGTTCAGTGCGTTTCTGGCCCCGGATGACATCCCGCTGGAGTTGATTGAAACAGGGGCATCAGCCATTAGCCCGACGGTCGAAGCCGCATTTGCAAATGGTGAAACTGTCCATGAATTGCTTGAGCGGTTGACCCGGTTTTCACTGGTTCGGGTTGATGCGGAAACACAAACCTACACAATTCATCGGCTGGTGCAGATGGTGATTCAGTCACGGATGGATGAACCAACCCAGGCTCAATGGGCAAAAAGTGTTGTTTTGGCAGTGAATCAGGCTTTCCCAAAGGTGGAATTTCAAAACTGGCCGCAATGTGCCCGACTGCTTCCACAGGCTCTCCAGGCTGCGGTGCTTGGCCAGCAGTATGATTTGAGCTTGCTTGAGCTTGCCCGATTGCTCAACCAAGCTGGCTATTAAGTACCTTACCGAAAATTTCCAGACATTTTAACCACGGAAAACACGGAAAACACGGAAAAAAATCAACCACTTACCAAATCCAATATCTCAGAAAACTTATGACAGGGTACTTATTTAAAGGAGCAAGGGCGCTATGCAGAGGCCGAACCGCTGCATGAGGAAGCGTTGGAGATTTGGCGGAAGGCTTTACCCGCCGGGCATCCCGACATCGCCTTGAGCCTCAACAATCTGGCGGGGTTGTATAAATCGCAAGGGCGATATGGGGAGGCCGAACCGCTGTTGCTGGAAGCATTGGAGTTGAGGTGGAAGGCGTTACCCGCCGGGCATCCCGACATCGCCACCAGTCTCAATAATCTGGCGTTGTTGTATCAGGCACAAGGGCAATCTGGGGAGGCCGAACCGCTATTTCTGGAAGCCATTTCCATCTGGAAAAAATCACTCGGGAACTCTCACCCCAATACACTGGCAGGGATGGGAAATTATGCCCGGTTGCTCCGTGAAATGGGGCGTGATTCCGAAGCGGAAACAATCGAGGCTGAAATCCGCGTTCTGCGAGAACAATTAAAATCCTGAAGAGATGGCGGTTGTCCTGGGCTGTCGCCGGTTGCACCGAAGTCCTGGGGTTGTCACCCCAGGCTAGCATTCTTCCACTGCTTCGCGGCTCAAAACCAAACAACGAGATTTGAAGTGGGTTGAAGGTTTGGAAACCAGTAGCGAATTTACCGTACAGAGGATTAAGATTGTTTTTCAATGGAATGCCCGAATTGACACCCTTGTGTCTGTCATCTTAAAAGCCGCGATAACGAATTCACACTGAAAGCCAAGGAGCAGCAAAATGAGTAGTGAAGACCCAACCCGAAATTATCCATCACCAGAAAGTTACGAGACTCGAAACGACCTTAAACAGATGCTGTTTGAAGTGTTGCGCGAGGTGTTGGCCCAGGAGGTAATCCCCCGTTTTGACAAAATCGAATCCCGACTTGATAAAATTGAGTCCCGACTTGATAAAATTGAGTCTCGACTTGATAGAATTGAGTCCCGACTTGAAGCAGTCGAACGTAGCCAAAAAGAACTCTTACGGGATTTCCGCCTTTTCAAAGCACAAACAGAAAACAGGTTGTTTGACCTCGAATATCCCCAATCAAGTCAATCAGTTAAATAACAGATTATTTTCAAAGCCTCCAGTGCGGCAAAGCCGCTCAAGGTTGATAGATCCCGCCCAGCAGGGCGTTGGAATCACCTCTTACGTGTAGTTTTTTTGGTTTTGCACCGCGAAGCGCTGCCGTTCGGATAGCCGGTCGGTTGCGAGGCTTTGCGAGCTACCACCGGAAAAAGGTTCGTTCGGCCAACCCTCCCCACGTCGCCCGCGCCCCACAGGGGCGCGGGCGACGTGGGAAGAAACAAGGGGTGACCCTGATGACCGGTGGTAGGCCCAAAGCGGCAAACCACCGGCTACTATCCGGCGCCCTCCGGGCGGGGTTGTCAAGTTCAACACCCTTTCCGCAACAGGCCTGAAACCCTCTTCCTAAATTGCTTTTTGATCTGGTTCGGTGTATTTCGAAACCGCCTTTTTCCGAACTCACCCAAAAAATATCTTGACACGTGCATAAAAATGCATAAACTCTGCATAAATATGAAAAAGCCTCAAGACAAGACAGAACGTCAACGCTTGATTTTGACAACTATCACTGAACACCGCATCGCGACCCAGACGGAGCTTCGCGATGCCCTGCGCGAACATGGCATTGCCTGCGACCAGGCGACGGTCTCCCGCGATATTCGGGAACTGGGACTGGTCAGAGTCGCTGATGCAGACGGGAACACCTTTTATGCATCGCTCGAAGCCGCTTCACCAAAACGCTCAGGACGCATCGAGATTCTGCGCCAGTTCCTGCGGAGCGTTCAGTGGTCTGGAAATCTTCTGGTGATTCATACCGATTCAGCCAATGCGCACCCGGTCGCGGAGGCGCTTGATACGCTTGGATTTACCGAGATCCTGGGCACGGTCGCCGGAGACAACACCATCATCGCGGTGGTGAAGGAAGGCACCAATGCTCAGGCGCTCGCCGAACGAATTTTGAAAGAGGCAGGGAAACTGTAGTGGAAAAGATTGTACTTGCTTACAGTGGGGGACTTGATACGAGCGTCATTTTGACGTGGCTCAAGGAAACCTACAACGTGCCGGTCGTCGCCTATGTCGGCGATGTCGGTCAAGATGAAGATTTGGCCGCTGTCGAAGCCAAAGCCTACCGGACCGGTGCGGAATCGGTCGTCGTGCTTGATCTTAAAGACGAGTTCGTCGCCGAATATGTCTTTCCAGCCATCCAGGCCAACGCGGTCTATGAAGGCCAGTACCTGATGGGCACCTCGCTGGCTCGCCCGGTGATTGCCAAAGGAATGGTACAGGCCGCGCTCAACAGCAAAGCAACTGCCGTCGCCCACGGGGCCACCGGCAAAGGCAACGATCAGGTTCGGTTCGAACTGACGGTCAAAGCCCTGGCGCCACAGTTGCAAATTATTGCACCGTGGCGCGACTGGTCGTTTGTGGGCCGCAAAGATTTGCTGGCTTACGCGGCACAAAAAGGCATTTCCGTGCCGGTGACGGCGGAAAAGCCCTACTCAATGGACGCCAACCTGATGCACATCAGCTATGAAGGCGGCATCCTCGAAGACCCCTGGGCTGAGCCTCCGGCAGATATGTTCCTCTGGACCAAATCGCCCGAACAGGCGCCGAACAAGCCTGAAACGGTCGAAATCGAATTTCACAAAGGCATTCCGGTTGCGATCAATGGCGAAGGTTACGGCCCGGCCAAATTGCTCAAGGTTGCCAACGACATTGCTGCGCTACACGGCGTTGGCCGCGTTGATCTGGTCGAAAACCGCTTCATCGGGATCAAATCACGCGGCGTGTATGAAACTCCGGGCGCCACGATGCTGATGCAGGCCCATCGGGCCGTTGAATCGCTCACGCTGGATCGCGAAGTCGCACACTTTAAAGATGCCCTCGTGCCGAAGTTTGCCGAACTGGTCTATAACGGGTTCTGGTTCTCGCCGGAAATGGAGCTGTTACTTTCCACCATTACGAAGACCCAGGAAAGTGTGACAGGCGTTGTCCGGCTCAAGCTGTACAAAGGAAATGTGACCGTGACGGGTCGCAAATCGCCGTATTCGCTCTATAACCCCGAAGTTGCCAGTTTTGAAAGCAAGTTTGTCGTGAATCCGAAAGATTCTGGCGGCTTTATCAACATTAATGGATTGCGTTTGACGACGTGGGCTTCGCGCCGACGATAGTTTAAGTTTCCCTTCGTCCCAGGTCAGTGCTGTGATTGTGTCAGCATTTGGACCTGGGATATTTCTTTCTATTGAGGGTTCCGTGGTTCAGGGAAAACAAAAGGGACACAAAGGACACAAAGGACCTAAATTCAAAACCCTGAACCCTGAACCCTGAACCCTGAACCCTGAACCCTAAAATCATGACCGAACAAGTACTCCGCGGGGCATTTGACAAGCCCATTGACGAATTGATTTTGCAGTTTGTGGCTTCGATTGATTGCGATAAAGCACTGATCGAAGTAGACATCACCGGTTCGCTCGCCCACGTCTGGATGCTCGAAAAAACCGGCGTTCTTTCAACAGAACAGGCCGTGAAAATCCGCAACGGGCTGCTCCAGATTCTCGACGAAGGGATTGAACTCAAGCTTGAGCACGAAGATGTCCACATGAACATTGAAAAGCGGCTTCAGGAGCTGATTGGCGATGATGCGAAATTGCTCCACACGGCGCGTAGCCGCAACGATCAGGTAGCGTTGGACTTACGGCTCTTCGTTGCTCAGACGCAAACCGACCTGATGTCAGGCTTGAAAGCACTGTGTCAGGCACTGGTGGACCAGGCACGGAAGCACCAGGGCGTCATCATGCCAGGGTACACGCACTTGCAACGGGCCCAGCCGGTGTTGCTCACGCACGTGCTGCTGTCATTTGCCGAAGGGCTGACGCGTGATATCGCCCGGCTGCAACCCAATTTGATTTCGCCGCTTGGGGCTGGGGCACTGGCTGGAACAGCGATTCCGATCAATCCGTCAACGAGTGCGCAACTGCTTGGCGCCAAAGGACATTTTACTAATTCGATTGATGCGGTTTCAGACCGTGATTTCGCTGTGGAATTTGTCTTTGCCTGCTCATTGACGGCGGTGCATCTGTCGCAACTGGCTGAAAACCTGATTTTGTGGTGCACCTCGGAATTTGGCTTTATCAAGCTGCCTGATGAACTGACCACCGGGTCAAGCATTATGCCCCAGAAGAAAAATCCGGACTGCCTGGAACTGGTTCGGGGCAAGGCGGGGATGTTCATTGGCGAACTGGTCAACCTGCTCACCACACTCAAGGCGCTTCCGTTTGGCTACAACCGCGATTTGCAGGAAACCAAGCCTCCGGTGGTGCGCACAGCCCAAACGCTCAAGGAAGCAATTGCCGTTTGCACGCTTGCGATTGCAAAAATGGAAGTCTGTGCCGAAGCGATGTTTCAGGCAGCATCGGATGAAAACCTGCTCGCCACCGACATTGCTGAGTTTCTGGTCAAACAGGGCGTTCCCTTTCGCGAAGCCCACAGCCGGGTGGCCGCGCTGGTCAAATACGGGAAACCGTTTTCAACGCTGACAATTGACGAATGGCAGCAGGCCGGGGTGGATCCGGCGGTTGTCGAACTTCTTAACCCATTGACTTCGGTTACCAACCGAAATTCTCCTGGCGGCACCTCGCCCATCCAGGTTCAGGCTCAACTTTTGGCAAAGGAGAAACTGCTGTGAAATTTGGTTCAGTCACCTGCAAACTCGGTTTGACCGAGTCTTTACATTTTGAACCGCGCCCCACGGCCCAAACCGGCGATGTGGTGGTGGTGGAAGTGTTAAGTGAAAATGCGGCTTATCCGCATTTGGAATTGCCCAACGGCACCATGTCGAAATTACACGTGGGAGACCGATTGGTCGGGGTGCTGGGATCACGACAGGCTTTGCGAGGGTTTGTGGGCCAGGCACCGATGGCGTTGTGCAAAAATATGCGGCTGGCGCTACTCAACATCGGCGGCGTGATTGGACACTACATTGATTCAACCACGGCGTTGGGCGATCCGGCTCAGGTTCGCTATCTGGGAACGGTGGTTGACGAGCAAGGGATTGTTTCGCTCAACCGCACGGCGTTACCAGCGTCAAACAGCATTCTGAAATGGCGTCCGATTGTGCTGGTGCTCGGCACCTGTATGCACGTGGGGAAAACCGCCACTGCCGCCAAACTGATCGAAATCGCCACCCAGGCGGGCTTCAAAGTTGGGGCCGCAAAGGTCTCGGGCGTAGGCGCGATCAAAGATTTGAACAAATTCTGGGAAGCCGGAGCGGTTGACGTTAAAAGCTTTCTGGACTGTGGGTTACCGTCAACGGTTGATGCTGAGGATCTGGCTTCGGTGGTCAAAACCGTCATCAACGCGACCCAGGGCGATATGGTCATCATTGAATTTGGCGACGGCATTTTGGGACATTACAAAGTCGAATCGGTCCTCACTGATAAGAAAATCATGAGCCATGTGTCGTCGGTGATTGTCTGTGCCGGAGACTTGATGGGGGCCTATGGCGCCAAAATGTACCTTGATCAAATGGGTATTTCATTCGCGGCCTTTAGCGGGCTGGCGACCGAAAACGTGTCCGGTTCGGATTACCTGGAGGAGAAACTCGGGATTCCAGCCATCAATGGGTTAAAGTACCCGAAACGGTTGTTCGACACGCTCAATCTGACCGCTGGCTATGGCAAGAGCAATCTGGAGCCATTTGCGGCACCGTTGCGGACAATCCCTAAGTTACTCAATGGACATCACCATTCGGTAGGAATCAAGGAGGCCGTCGTTGGTTAAGTGCGCTGTCATCGGAGGTTCAGGTTATATCGGCGGCGAGTTGATTCGGCTGCTGGCCGGGCATCCGCACGCACAACTGGTGGCGGTGACCGGTCGTGAAACGGTCGGCAAACGCCTGGGAGATGTGCATCCGCATCTGGCCAGCCTGAACCTGACTATCAACCCGCTGGCTGAAGTCGAAGACGCCGAAGTCGTGTTTCTGGCGCTCCCCAATGGCGAAGCCATGAAACAATGGTCGGAAGGCATTGCCGAAATTGCCAAAACCCACACCGTAATTGACACTTCGGCAGATTTTCGGCTTCAGGACCGCGAAACGTTTGAACAATTTTACCGAACCGAGCATCCGTGCTTCGGTTCGGTCAAACAATTTGTCTATGGTCAGCCCGAACTGTTTGCCGAGCAGATTCGTGAGGCACGACTGGTGGCATCTCCCGGATGTTTTGCAACGGCAGTCATTCTGGCATTGTACCCGCTCGCGGCGGCAGGGTTGATTGACCATGCGGTGGTCAATGCCGTAACTGGTTCATCTGGATCAGGAATCAAGGTCAAAGAGAAAACGCATCATCCATTTCGGATGGACAGCTTTTATGCCTATGAACCGTTTGTCCATCGGCACATTCCCGAAATCAAACAGGCGATTTTCTTTCGAACCGGGCACACCGTGGATTTTGTGTTTCAACCGCATTCGGGGCCGTTTGTACGAGGCATCTTTGTGACCGCAGTCGTCACGATGCCAAAAGATTACACCACGGCGGAATTGCAAAATTTGTATCACGAACTCTATGAATCAAAACCGTTTGTGCGATTTACCGATCATTCGCCAAATGTGAAATTTGTTCGAGGAACGAACTTTTGCGACCTTTCCATCAAAAGTAACGGCCATCACGTGATTGTCATGGCAGCCATTGATAATCTGGTCAAAGGCGGCGCCGGTCAGGCAGTTCAATCATTTAATCTGATGAAAGGCTTTGATGAAACCACGGGATTGATGGCGCTTCCGACAATTCCTTAACTGAGGCTCAGAGTTGGAAAAATGCAAAAAGGACAGAAAGGACGAAAAAGACATAAATTCGAGCCCTGAACCCTGAACCCTGAACCCTGAACCCTAAATCATGACTTTCGTTCGAACCTACAAAACCTTACCCATCACTATTGCCCGTGGCGAAGGCTGCTTTGTCTGGGATACCGCCGGGACCAAATACCTCGATATGTATGCCGGGCACGCGGTGGCTTCGACCGGACATGCGCACCCGCATGTTGTTTCAGCGATTGCCGGGCAGGCACAAAACCTGATCTTTTATTCGACCATGGTTGACGTGGCCATTCGTCACGAAGCGGCGGCCACACTGATTGCCCATGCTCCCGCACCGTTGACGAGTGTGCTGTTTGCCAATTCGGGTGCTGAAGCCAACGAAAACGCCTTAAAAATGGCGATTCTTCAAACCGGGCGCAAAAAAATTGTTACGTTCGAAGGTGGCTTTCATGGTCGAACACTCCTGGCAATGAACGTCACCGCCAATCCGAAATACCATAAGCAACTTCCCTATATCATTCCGGATATTGAAGTTTGCCCGTTTGGTGACGTAGCTGCCATTCGCACGGCGATTGATGACACCACGGCAGCGGTCATCCTTGAACCAGTTCAATCAATGGCCGGATGCCGGACGGCTTCACCAGAATTCTTTCAGGAATTGCGCGCTTTGACCTCCCAGCACGGCGCCTACCTGATCTTTGACGAAGTCCAGACCGGCATTGGTCGCACCGGGAAGATGTTCTTTTCAGGACAGTTTGGCGTGGTACCCGACATTGTGACGCTGGCAAAAGGCATTGCTTCGGGTCTGCCGCTCTCGGCAGTGCTGGTGTCTCAGGCAGTGGCTGACCGGGTGCAGTACGGCGAATTTGGCGCAACCTACGGCGCCGGGCCAATTGCGATGGCCGCCATGAAGGCCACCATTGAAGTGATTGAACAGGAACACCTCCTGGATCGTGTAACCGAAGTCAGCACCAGTCTTCGCAATGCGTTGGACCAACTCCCCGAAGTCATTGAAATTCTTGGACTTGGATTGCTCATCGGCGTCAGGACTTCACTTCCGGCAGCCGAACTTCAGTCCCGATTGCTCAAACAAGGAGTGATTGTGGGCACATCCGACGACCCACACGTCATTCGATTGCTGCCACCCTTAACCCTGACCCAGGCTGAGGTTGACGCTTTTCTTGATGCTTTTTCTCAAGCAACAGGCCATGCACGACCTGCCTCAATTCAGCCACCGCTACGCGGCGAAAACCTTGATTGGGTGACAAGATGACAAAATGACAAGGTGACAGAATCACAAGGTAACAGGGATTTTTTTCATCCCTCATCCCTCATCCCTCATCCCTTCGAAGAACCCTGACCCCTGACCCCTGTTTTTCAAACCCTGACCATGAAGCATTTTATCCACACTGGCGAATATACTCCCGATGAACTCGAATCCCTGATTTGGGGCGCCATTCAAAACAAAGGCAAGCGTTCAACCGAACTGGCTGGCAAGTCAGTGGCGTTGATTTTTTTCAATAGCTCGCTCCGAACGCGTTCCAGCTTTGAAGTTGCGATTGCGCAACTTGGCGGGCATTCGGTCACGCTTGAAGTCGGCAACGGCGTGTGGGATCTCGAATTCCTCGAAGGCGCGGTGATGGATGGCAAAAAAGCCGAACACATCAAGGACGCCGCCCGCGTTCTCTCGCGGTATTTCGATGCGATTTGTGTGCGATCTTTCCCGAAACTCCAGAATCTGGCCGAAGATTTGGAAGACCCGATTGTCGAAGCGTTTCGCCAGTATTCATCAGTTCCAGTCATCAACCTGGAATCAGCACTCTATCACCCCTGTCAGGCGATGGCAGACGTCATGACGATTAAGGAAAAGTTTGGTCAAACTTCGGGCGTCAAAGTTGCGCTTTCGTGGGCCTACCACATCAAGGCGTTGCCAACTTCGGTGGCGAATTCATTTGCCGTGGCGACGCATCAGATGGGGTGTGAATTGACGATTGTGGCCCCGCCCGGATTTCCACTTCCAGAACCGGTCATGGCGCAGCTTCCGGGAGTCAAAATTGTTCATGATCAAAGCGTGCTCAAAGACCAGCAGGTGGTCTATGCCAAGTCGTGGGGGTCGTTGCTCGACTATGGAACGCCGCCGCCCGAAACCCTGCGCAACTGGATGATCACGCTGGAAAAGCTTGGAACGGCAAAGTTTATGCACTGTATGCCGCTCCGCCGAAATGTCGAAATTGCCGACGATGTGATGGAATCAACCCAGAATCTTTGCTATGACGAAGCCGAAAACCGGCTGCATATCCAGAAAGAGATTTTGCGGGCGCTGATTGGACCTCGCTAAATGCCTTTTCTGCTAAAGGTTGACCTGACACAAAATTGGGCGCACAATGGGTGTACACAATTCAGTTCAAGGAGTTTTCGGGTATGCGTGGAAATCAATCTGCCAGCCAGCGGGAAAATCGGTTAAGCATTCGGATTAAACCCCAGCAAAAAGAACTCATTGTCCGGGCGGCGGCACTCAAAAACACCACCGTCAGTGATTTTGTGGTCGAACAGGCGGTCAGTGCCGCAACCGAAATCCTGGCCGATCAAACCCACTTTGTATTACCCCCGGAACAATGGGAAGCCTTTTGTCAAATCCTGGATGCTCCTCCAAAACAGAACCCTAAATTAGCGGCGTTGTTTTCCCGGCGGAGTGTTTTTGATGAGTGACGAAAGCCTGAAATCACCGGCACTGCTTTCCCGTGACCACAATCGGGAGTTTTTTGATTGTGGCGTTCCTGCCCTCAACGAATTTTTCAAAAAGTACGCCCTTCAAAACCAGAAAAAGGATGCCGCACGGACCTACGTCGCAGTCAGGGGCAATCGCGTCGTTGGATATTACACACTGGCTTACGGCTCTATCGCGCCTTCAGAAGCTGCGAAAAAACTTGCCGCTGGCCTGGGGCGGTATCCAATCCCGGTTATGCTCCTGGCGCGACTGGCGGTTGATGTGACTGAACGAGGACGCGGGCTTGGTGCGGACCTGCTTCGAGATGCCTTGCTCAGAACCATTCAGGCGGCTGAAATTGCCGGATTGCGGGCTCTTATTGTTCATGCGAAAGATGATGCGGCCAGGGCTTTTTATGAAAAATTTGGGTTTGAACCTTCACCCAGTAACCCATATCATCTGTTTCTCCCAATCTCAGAAATCAGGGAAACTATTGGAAGTGAAGAACCGTGACGAGGTGAAATATGAGTTCTTTGGTCCAACCTCAGCTTGCAATTCCAACCGAAAAAGAAGCCCTTTCTTTTGTGAACCGGTGGCTTCATCGCAAAATTGGGATGGCTTTGCACTCGACAAAGGCAACTTTTGATCCGGTTTCTTTCTACTGGCATTTGCCCGTTGAACTGGCTTATCCAGACCGGGGCACAATTGGTACCATTGGCGATTTGTACCTTCAGGCGATTACAGGTTCATTTGCAGGGATTCCTGACCCTGAGGAACTGAAAAATCGTGCTGAATCACTTTCCACACTCCAGGGTATTGAATGAGGACGCATGCCCATCTCAGTCATTAAATTTGGCGGCGAAGTTCTGAACCAGCCGGAAACACTGGCCACAATATGTCGCGACGTGGCTACACTCCACGAAAATGGCCACTCTCTGGTCATTGTCCACGGCGGAGGCGCTCAGGTTGACGAACTGTGCCGGCAACTCGGCATCACTCCGAAAAAAATCAATGGTCGGCGCATCACAGATAAAGCCTCACTCGAAGCCGCCAAAATGATCCTTGCTGGTACGAACAACACCAATCTGCTCGCGGTTTTGCGCGGAATGAATGTTCCATCTGTCGGGATCAGCGGGATTGACGCCGGATTGATCACCGCCCGGAAACGGCCTCCGCGAAGCGTCACCGATTTGCAAACCGGCGAAACGAAACTGGTTGATTTTGGCTTTGTCGGAGACCTCGTTTCGGTCAATCCAACCCTGCTCAGAGTCCTGTTGGCAGCCCGAATGGTTCCGGTTGTCTGCCCGCTGGTTGCCGATGAAGCTGGCCAGGTATTCAACACCAATGCCGACACGGTGGCCACTGAACTGGCAATGGCGCTCCAGGCTGACCAGTGGATTGCCGCCACGACTGTGGATGGGGTGCTTGATGCAAACCAGCAGGTGATTCCCGAAATCAATCCAGCAATATTTGAACAACTGGCTGCTGCCAAGGTGATTACCGGAGGAATGTATCCGAAACTCACCAATGCGTTTACGGCTCTAAAAGGTGGCGTCACCTCAGTCCATATTGTGAACGGGCAACGTCCTGGAACGCTAGTGAAGGTTGTGACCGGGCAGCCCGTAGGAACCAGGGTGACAAGGTGACAAGGTGACTGATGACAAGGTGACAAAGTGACACATCGATTTTTAAATAAAAACCCGGAACCCGGAACCCGGAACCCGGTATTTGAAAATCCGGAACCCGGCATCCGGAACCCGGAAATCGAAGCCATCTTCCCAAAACTGGTTGAAATTCGCCGCGACCTGCACCGGCATCCAGAGCTTTCCAATCGTGAAGTCCGCACGTCAAAAATTGTCGCGCAATTCCTGACCCAACTGGGGTTGGAAGTAACCACCGGCGTTGCGCATCACGGGGTGGTCGGCATTCTGCGTGGGAAACAGCCGGGGCCAGTCGTGGCGGTTCGAGCCGATATGGACGCGCTACCAATTCAAGAAATTCGGGATGTGCCGTACAAATCCTGTGTTCCGGGTGTAATGCACGCCTGCGGACACGATGTTCACACCACGATTGGGCTTGGCACGGCGGAAATTCTGGCCAAACACACTGATCAACTGGGCGGGACGGTCAAGTTTCTCTTCCAACCGGCTGAAGAAGGCGCACCCGTTGGCGAAGATGGCGGCGCCAAGATGATGATTCGCGAAGGTGTTCTGGAAAATCCATCACCTGAGGTGATTTTTGGCCTGCACGTTTATCCGCCGCTGGAAGCTGGCAAAATCGGCTACGTGGCTGGTCCGGCAATGGCTGGCGCCAGTCGGTTTGAAATCAAAATCAAAGGCAAGAAAGCCCACGGCGCCTATCCGCATACCGGCGTGGATGCCGTGCTGGTGGCTTCACATACCGTTGTGGCGCTGCAAAACATTTCTAGCCGGATGGTCAATTCACAAGATCCGGTAGTGATTACAGTTGGAAGCATCCACGGCGGAAATCGTGGAAATATTCTGGCGGATGAAGTTGTGCTCATTGGAACAGTTCGCGCCTTGAGCGATACCGTGATGGATGAAACCGAACGTCGAATGCGACAAATCGTGACTGGTCTTACTTCTGGGTTTGGTGCTGAGTACGAGTTGGGCTTTGTGCGTCAAGTACCAGCACTGGTCAATGATCCGGAATTAACCGAACGCCTGCTCCCGACCTTTGAGCGCATCGTTGGAAAAGCCAATACTATTCAAACACCGCCGCGAATGGGCGCCGAAGACTTTGCATTTTTTGCCGCCGCCCGACCATCGCTCTTTTTCTCACTTGGCATCGCCAACGCTGAATGCGGAATCACGGCTGGCATTCACACACCAGAATTTGACGTTGATGAAAACTGTCTGAAAATTGGCGTCGCAGCCATGGCAGGATTGGTTCTGGACTTTGGAGTGCTGTGACTTGTCACAGCTTTGGGTTGGGAGCGACTTGTCACAGATTGATTTCGTTCCAGCGCCGACAAGTCGGCGCACTCCAAAAAACGAAAAAGGAAAGCCAGTTTTTTGAAAACTACCTTTCCTTTGGATGGAACTCGAATTTTTATTCACCGAGACATCACTGTTGGTAGGCTGGCTCTGGTTTTTCCGGCTCGTCTTCTGGTGCCCAGGATAAGGCTTGCGGGAGCACGCCAACTGAAATGTAATCCGGATTGTCCAGGTTGAGTGATTTTCCTAACTCTTTTGGATCGGTTTCAATCGTCTGCTGCCACAACCGGTGACCCAACACAACCAATGACGTGCCAACCGGCGCCGTGTATTCATCGGGGGTAATATGTGGGTTCAGGCTAGGCACCGGATGCGACAGTGGGAAGATATCTGATGGATCTGTTTCCTTCCGATTTCGCCTGGATGATTCTCCTTGTGAAGTCGGCATTTGCTCAACGAGCATATCGGATGGTTTGCGCTCAAATCGCGGAAGGAAATCAGAGAGTTTTGGTCTTTCCAACCCAGAAAACCGGAATTGCTTCACGCCTGCAAAAGGATGGTTTGAAAATGCTGCCGCAAGTTGAACTGGCTCAGTTCGGGATGGCTCAATCCACAGGGTCGGCGTAACCCCAACCCAGAGAGCAACGCCTGCGATAATACCCACTAAAATCGTGGTGGCAGTGATCACCGTTACCATTGCGCGAGGCAATGGAGTCTTGATACCAGAGCGAAGGTTTGGCCGACTGGTCTTCATGGCGTGTCTCCGAAAATCAAATATTTCTGAACATTTTGTGCTGGAAACTTAATCCGTGAAACTACCATGAGCCTTTCAGATGAACAAGCCAAGTGAGAAAATAGCGAAGTAGCAAAGTAGCGAAGTAGTCAGAAAAAGTTTAGGAGTATTTATTTGGTAGCGCTGGTGTACATAAGTACCTTACCGAAAATTTCCAGACATTTTAACCACGAAACACACGAACTACACGAAAAGAATCAAACACTTATCCAATCCAATATCTCAGGAAACTTATGACAAGGTACTTAATGGTTAAATACTGAGTACAAGCCGTGATGGATTGACCACTCGCTACTCGCTACTCACCACTCGCTCTTCCTTCGCCACTTCGCATTCAGCTCAGTACTTAACCGAACACCCATATGACTGGGTCGCGGGGACTGAAACTGGTTTGCCGGCCATCGCTTCATCAAGCGCGGCCTGGACGAAGTTCTTTCCATTCCGGTCATCTATCGCCCCGGCGTAAATCAATTTTCCTTTCGGATCAATCACAAACATATGCGGAGTGGTTTTTGCCCCAAAAGTGCGACCGATTTTTCCATCTGAATCCAGAATCAACGCCGTTGGTGCCGCGTTGCGTTCCTTGAGCACGGCTTCGCCTTGATCAGGAGTTAAATGACCTTGTTTCCCAGGGGCGGAAGAATCAATCGTCAACCAGACCACGCCCATTCCTGTATAGGCACGCTGTAAGTTTTGCATTGAATGATTGGCATAATGCGGCCTGACAGCCGGGCACTCGGGATTAAACCACTCCAGAACGACAAATTTGCCTTTGTAATCCGACAAACGATGCGTTTTCCCGTGGGTGTCTGACCCGGAAAAGACCGGTGCCGCGACACCGATTGAGGGTTCAGAACTGGCCACCGTGCTGTGCCCTGCTTTTTCGTGGCTGTGGGCCAGGGTGTGGCAACCAGTGAAAAACAAGGTTCCAAACAATAAAAATGAGAGTGTAAATTTGGACATGGTAGGTCTCCTTTAGGGGTAATTTGTTGTCTTTGGTTACTGACTCAGGATGATGTCGTGACTACATTCGAGAACACCCTGCTGGTTGCGAACTGGTCGTTTCACCTGAAAATTTGCCTTTTCATCACGCATTTCCTTGTAAAAGGCTTCGGTCAGGTTTGGGTCTCCGTCAAAAAAGATTTCCGAGAATCGTTTTGGTTCGCCCTCGCGATACACCGCAAAGTGAATATGGGCGGGATTGCCGCCGTCAGGATAAGGGGCGGGTTTGATCGTGTGGAACTCATATTGCCCCTGAGCATTGGTTTGAAGCCGTGCCCGCAAGCGGGGCGGGGCCTGGCCAGTGCCTTTTGGGTTGTATAATCCCTGGGCATCAGTGTGGTGAACATCAACCAAAATACCGGGCACCGGGGTTTTGCCATCTGGCCGCAAGACCCTGCCTGAAACCCGAAGCCGTTCCCCTGGCTCATCCTTGCCGGCAATCACGGTTGTCCAGGTGAGTTTTTCCGATTGAGGTTTGGTTTGATCATCAGCGTGACTGGCGCAACTGATCACACACACCAATCCAACAAAGACCAGAAAGCGAAGCGTTAGAAACCGTTCACTTAATTTGAGAAAAGAAGGGATTTTCATTTGGTAACCTCGATCATTCTAATACCAGTTTGTAGTCAGTAGTCAGTAGTCAGTAGTTCGCTAAACTCATTTGATTGAAGGACTTGACTGTTTCCTAATATGCAGGCTGCTCCTTCGGAGCGCAAACCCATCACCCGCTTCGCAGGTTTGATTCTGAATTTCCAAACAATCTCTAACTCTGATGGACTGACTCCTTGCTATCTCGCTATCTCGCTATTTCGCTTCTTCGCTCCCCCAGCTATTTCGGCTCCAGAATGATGTCAAAGGTACCACTTTCAAGCGTGGCGCCTCGAATTGACTGTTTTTGAAGGTCAATCATCAACGATTCACGCCAGGCAAAGTCACCTGATTGGTGTTTATCTCCTTTGAAAAACAGTTGGGTCACAAGTTCTTTGTAATTCGGATGTTTGATCCAGTAATGAATGTGACTGGGCCGCCAGCGATTTGGGCCGATTTGATAGGCGCCGGGATGGATGGTTTCGAATTCATAATATCCCGATTCATCCGTCATCAGGCGGGCCCGATTGCGGGTCATTCCCTCTTTCGGAGGTCGTCGTTCATCATTGTTTTCAAAGTCATACACCCCGCCGGCATCAGCCTGCCAGACATCGAGCAGGGCCATCGGCACCGGCTTTCGGGTTTTAAAATCCCAAACCCGGCCTTTGACCACCAGCACCGTGCCTTCAGCCAGCGGAAGCGAAAGCTTGGCTCGATACGGAGCGCCGGAAATATAAAACGGCCACTGGTCTACAAAATCGGTCACAGCCCAGGCGCCTCCAAGTTTGGTTTTCTCCGAAACTTCCAGATGCTCTTTGTAATGGTCCAAATCATCCGTTTTTTCGGTCGGAGCCAGGCCAGGCGGCATCAACAGATCCGGAATTCCAACCGCAGCGGCTCCCAATAAACCGAATTGAAAAAAATGCCGACGTGAGAATGTGTTCATGGTGGCCTCCTTCATTTTTTCTGAGCGAAATAACGATGAATTAAGCCTGGTCTTTCAAGGCCAGGAAACGAGACAAAATCGTGATTTCACGGCGGTTTCAATCTGGGATCTCGTCCTTCCCGGCGACCCTGGCATGGTTTTCAAGTCAACCACCGCTACGTGGCGAAGAAATGTCAACACAACCTGGAACCTCGTCATTCGAAAAAGGTGAAGATTGCCTGTAACCCTCGATGGATTGACTACTCGCTACTCGCTACTCACTACTCGCTCTTTGTTCGCTATGGTTTATAAATCCAGGCACTGGTGGTTCCATCAAGTTGTTTGCTATAGCCACCAGCGATCAAGACTTCACCGGAAGGCAGCAAAGTGGCGGTGGCGTAATAGGTTGAGACACCTAAATCTCCTTTAACTTCAGAGAAATACCCGGTATTTGGGTCATAGAGTTCAATTCGGCGGCTGGCACCCGCGACTAAAACTTTTCCGTTTTTGAGGACCACGACCGCGTCCCGGATTTTGTAGCGGGCCGTGTTCATATTGCCCGTTGGAGAAAACTGGCCAGTTTTTGGGTCAAAGAGTTCGGCGCTGGTGTACTGACCGTTCCACATCATCGCGTTTGAGCCACCCAAAATCAGAACTTTGCCATTGGGCAATAATTGAGCTGAATGCTTAAACCTGGGAACTGACAGTATTCCAACGGGTGAAAAGGTTTGGGATTGCGGGTCAAAGAGTTCAGCGGCGGCAATCGGGTCTTCGCGACGGAGGGTGCCGGTGCCGCCGCCAACAATCAGCACTTTGCCATTGGGAAGCAATGTCGCGGTGTGATCAGTGCGCGGTGAACTCATCGAATCCGCCACCAGGCTGAAAGTTCCTGAAATCGGATCGTAGATTTCAGCACTCGCCAGCTTGTCGGTGGCGGTTTGCCCACCGGTAATCAAGACAGTTCCATTCGGAAGCAGCGTCGCTCGATGGGCCAGCCGGGGGAAATTCATTGTTCCGGTTGATTCAAACTGTCCAGTGAGTGGGTTAAACAGTTCGGCGGTGGATAAAGCGCCGGAAAAGAAGGTTATGTCTGAGCCACCAGCCAGGAGAACTTTTCCATTTGGAAGTAACGTGGAGGTGTGATTGACTCGTCGTGAGAGCATGCGACCAACGGTTTTGAAGGTTTTGGTTTGTGGGTCAAACAACTCAGCACTCTCCTGGACCGTTCCCATGCGCTCCATTCCGCCAGCAATCAGCACCTGCCCGGTTTTCAGCAACGTCGCCGAGTGGGCATATCGTGGAGCATGCAGATTTTCAACCTGACTGACCTGACCGCTGGCCGAACCGTCAACCACCAACCCAAGGGCCGCAAAGTCAATTTGCTCGCGCCACTGATCCAGCATTTTTTGATCCAGTCGGAGCACGCCTTCCCTGGTAATTGCTGCCGGATGTGGAATCAATTCCGCGAGTCGTGAATAGACACGTTCACGTTCGGCACCAGTCACCTGAGTCAGTAAATGCCAGAGCGTGATGCCATCCTGACGTCGGGCTTCGACTAAGATCGTGTTGAGAGCGACTGTCCCGCCTGATTCAAAATCAAACCGATTGAGCGAAATCCGAAATGCCTGACTGGCATCGGCCAGAAACGGTGTACCAGGCCCTTTGCCGCGTTTAGTGACACAGGTGGCCCCGGCTGGAACGAGCGACTCGCGTCCATTGAGCATCAAGGCTACCCATCCGGACGTGACCTGCAAGGTGCTGTCGCCGTCTTTGTTGACTTCGAGGGTGTAGGCACATCCCAAATCAATCGCCACCGCCGACGGGGTATCCACGAAAAACACCCGTGGTGGAGCATAAATCCGGGCGTGCATCCGGCCTTCATCAAGGGCAAGGCGATGTTCGGCCTGACCTGCCTGCACCAGCTTGATGCGGGTGTTTGGGTCAATTTCGACGGAACCAATTTCTCCAACAGTGATTTTGGCGCGGGATCTGGCATCAGTTTCAAGCCATTGTCCAAGGCCAAGCTGAGCGGTTTGGGCAATTTGATGGGCGTCAATCACCGGGCTGCCTTCGAGGTTCACGACCTCCCAAAAAACCGTTGGCGAAGACTTTGGATGATGCAAAAAGTGCCCCACGCTCCACCAGGCCACGACCAGACAGGTCATTGCCGCTCCAACGGTTGCGATTTTCCACCACCCAAACCGAATTGGATTTGAATTGGAACGAGTTACAGGCCGCCAGGCTGGGACCAGGTCGTTTGCCGGAAGGGGAATCCCGATTTGGGAAACCATCCGGGAGGCAAAATGCAGCGATTCCAGCTCTTCCCGGCAGAGTTCGCAGTGTTTCAAGTGTGTTTCCAGCGCGGTCCGGGCTGGAAGATCCAACTCACCATCCATCAACGGCGAAAATTGCCGCCGATACCTCTGGTGGAGCACTGAGTGGATGATGTGTTGAAAAAAGTGACGTGCATTCATAGCGGTAAAACAGGGTTCAGGGTTCAGGGTTCAGGGTTCCATGAAAAGGACATAAAGGACATAAAGGACATAAATTCGAAAACCCGGAACCCGGAACCCGGAACCCGGAACCCGGAACCCGGAACCCGGAACCCGGAACCCGGAATCAGATTTTTCCCCGTAGCGGGGCTAATTTCTCAGCCAGTAATTTCCGGCCTCGATTGAGCCGCGAAGCGACTGTTCCTGGCGAACATCCCATCCGTTCGGCAATTTCGTCATAGTTCAGACCTTCGATGTCTTTTAAAATGATAATCATCCGAATTTCAGGCTTGAGCGTGAGCAGGGCCCGTTGAACGTGGGCTTGAAGCTGTTTTTCAATGACTGCTTTTTCAAGATGGATGTGCGTTGAAGGTAACTCCAAGAGTTCAAGTTCAGTATCAACCTGGGTTTGCGGGTGGGCAGATTCGCGGGCATTCAGACAATGGTTGACCGCCAGGCGGTAGAGCCATGTCGAAAAGCGCGATTGTCCAGCAAACTGGTTGAGCTTTTGAAACACACGAAAAAAAATCTCCTGCGTCAGGTCTTCAGCCACCGTGGCGCCAGTCATCCCCGCTGCCAATCGGAAGACGCGCTGGTAATAGCGTTCATAGAGCAAAGAAAAGACTTCGCCCTTACCGGCCAGAACGTTGGTGACCAGTTCTTCGTCAGTTCGCGATTCAGTTTGCGGTTTTGATTGGCTTAAAATGTTCACTCGACCATTTTGACAGGCGCGAGTTCAATCGTCTTCCAAAATCTTTTCATGAAAAAGGGACGACAGGGAAAGAAACAGCGGAAAGAATCAAACTTCGAAAACCCGGAACCCGAAACCCGAAACCCGAACAAAATGACAAGGTGACAAGGTGACAGGGTGATTTTTTTTATCCCTCATCCCTTAAAGAACTCGGAACCCGGCCATTCATCCCTGAATCTGCAAAAACAGTTTCAGATTGTCTTCGATGGCAATCTGGCTGATCACTTGAAGTCCAATTACCAGGACTTCAACCAGTTCGAGTTCGAGTGTTCGATGAAACGGCGATTCCAGTTCCCACCAGATAACAGCCAGTTCCAGTCGGTGTCCGAGGGAAAGCCCCGCCAGCCGGGCCTGCAAACAGGCCGGAAGCCGATACACTTCCGCCCCTTCAAACACATCCACCACCACCTGGTCTGATTCAATCAGGGTGAGTGCGTCCAACGGGGTTCGCTGGTCACCAGAATCCATATCCAGGATCAAAATCAGGCGCGAGAGTGAATCAAGATCAAGGGGATTGAGTTCCAGGCTTTCAGTTTCGGGAAATGCCTCTTGAACATATCGAAGTGGGTCGCGGATTGGGTCAGGGGCTGCAAAAACAGTAAAGATGGATGCCATCTGTTTTCTCCAGGAAAATTTGCTCTACCAATAAAAGCGAAAAAAAACCTGAAGACGGTGCACAAAAATGATGGCGGATGGTCCAAAATTACGATTTTTGTCCGGCGGGGGGAAGTTCTTTCAAGGTCCGGTACACCGGACGACCTAACCCGGCAAGCAGGTCACGTTCGCGGTTGGCACCCGGAGATTCGGCAATCAGCAACATGGCGTCACAGTTTGCAATAACGGCCAGTGAGATGGCCATAATGGCTTCATATTCATCGGTTTCCGGGTCGAGTTGTTCGACTACTGGTAAGGCGAGGTTCACGCCAATTACCGGAATATGGCCCCGGCGATAGACTTGAGCGGCGGCTCGGTTTAAAGCATCAAGGTTGGCCTGACGTTGTTTCGGAGTAGGAGCGGAATAAGGACCAGCAACAGCAATAAGCATAAAGTAAGGTTTGGAGAATTGATTCTGATTTGTGAATTCGAAAACACGTGATCTCCAAGATAGCGACTAGCGCGTAGAAAAAACAGACTTTTTTCAAATTTTTTTTCTGCATCAGCGAAGTAGCGAAGTAGTTTAGTAGTTTAGTAGTTTAGTGTTGATTCTCACAATGATTCTATCAACTGTAAACTCTGTGTTTCCAGCACTTCACTACTTCACTATTTCACTACTTCACCACTTCACTCAGAAAGCTACTCATTCTCCAACCGCATATCAGCAATCAATCCAGCTTTGGTGCGGACAATCTGGATGAGCTGGGTCTGGCTGGCAAAGACGATGCGATGACGGGTGATTCGAAAATCTCCGGTTTGGCGCGATTCGACCAGTGAAAGACCAGTTATCGGGCCAAGGCTTTTGAACCTCTTGATGGCGTTTGGGTTTTTAAAGCGGGGTTCAAATACTTTCCAGCAACCTGGAGTAAAAATCGAGCTGTCCACAGTGTCTTCAGCCCAGGATTCAAGCAACTTTTTGACCGTGGCTGAAAAGGCCGGGTCAGTATCCTTGATGGGTTTGTACTTGAGATTTGGAAGGACGGTGGTGGCCACGAGGCTGGCAATTTTCATCGGATTGGCTGAATCCTGATTGCAGAGCACAATCACGGCCAGTTTTTCGCCTGGAAAGCGCATAAACTCGGTGCGGAAGCCTCCGAGTGACCCTCCGTGTCGGACGCGGGCCACGACATTGACGGTGTCGGTTTCCCAGCCAAACCCATATGGATACGGGAAGCCATCATTGAGCACCGCCGGTTGGTGCATCATTTCCTGAAGTTTTTTGGATAGGACTTTGCCTTGCTGGAGACTGAGTTCCCAGTTCGTCAAATCAACTATGGTTGAAGCAAACGCCCCGCTGGGTCGGAGTGTGACAAACTCCATCGCTTTTTTTGAAGTGTTTTCATCCCAACTGTAACTGACCAGGGTACCGTATTTTTCCGGAACGGCATTGGTCGCAAAGGTATCGGCCATTCCGGCTTTGGCAAAAATGCGTTCCTGGCAAAACTCCGGCCAGGGTTTGCCGCTGACCTGACGGATGATGTCCGCCAGAGCAAAGTAGCCGACGTTGCAATATTCCCACCGTTCGCCGGGCTGGAACTTCATCGGCACAGGGTAAGTCGCTTTGACAATTTCCAAATCAGATTTTGCAAAGATGGGATGAAACGCGGGTGATTCCCGGACCAGCCCCGAAGTATGATTCAGCAAATGCTTGAGGGTAATTGGCTTCCAGGTTTCCGGAGCATCCGGAAAGTATCTGGTCATCGAGTCATTCAGGTTGAGTTTGCCATCTGCCGCGAGCAGGACAATCGCTGAAGCAATAAATTGTTTGCTCACACTCGCGATTTTGAACATGGTTTGGGGCGTGACGGCGGTTTTTTTCTCAAGGTCGGAAATGCCGTATCCCTGCATTTTCACGATTTTTCCCTTGTGAACCACGGCAATCGAAAGCCCTGGAATATGATCGGCTTCCATCTGTTGTTTGACCAGATCGTCAATTTCATCGGCCCGAAGCGGCAAGGTCAACAGGCACAACGTCAAAATCAGCACGGACCACCGTGCAAAATTCAAATTCAGCGGGGAACGGGAGGAGTTTGGTTTCATAATGAGGTACCCAGAACAAAAATGAAGTCGAAGGAAACCGAAGCTCATTCCTGAGTCTGGCTTTCAGTTTCCTTTGGATCAATGGTTGGGAAAGGTGGATACTGCAAGATGGCTTCGCGCAGGATTGAACTATCTTTGCGAAGATGGGCGTGAAACATTGTCCAACGGAACGAAATGCTACCCGTCTTTTGTTCTCGAATAAGTCGTTCCCCAATGCGTCGAATCAATTTTTGGATTGCTTCCTGGGTTTGGACATCACAGTCTGGGTCAATTTGGTCGCTGGTTGTCACGGCTCGTTTCCACCAGATGACAGCCTTGTCCAACTGGTCACGTTGATCCAGCACACGGCCTACGCGCTCGCAAACTCTCGCCACCAGCAGCGGCTGTTCAGCCAACAAAGCCAGGATTTCTTCGAGGTGTTGAATAAAAACAGGTGACCAATCAATTGTTTCAATGGTTGCAGCAACCTCAAGCGCCTCACAAATGACGTCCGCCTTTTTGCATAACAGTGAAAGCTGATGGGGTTCAACCGGAGTATTTTCAATGATTTGCTGGGCATTATACAGATCACGGGCATGTGCCAGGTGGTTGGCCAGCGACAACCTGGCATGGATGAACAAAATCGGATCGCTCAACCTGTCCATAACAATTGCACTGAGATGAAAATTCCCCATCTCGGCCTGTTGTTCGGCCAGGGCAGCCAGAAACGTGTCATTATCCAGGCAAAATTGATCAAATGCTGACCAGGCAGACAATTCCGGTCGAATTTCGGTCGTTGTTTTTGACAGGTTCCCAGATCGTTTTGCCCCGGTGGACGCTCCAAGAAGGGCCTCGTAGGTATCGCCTTTCAGACGATTTGATTTCCCTCCTCGATAGAGTGAAGCGCCGATGAGCACTCCAAACACCGACAACAACCATGTGATGAGCAAAACCAGCATTGTCCAGGACATATGGGGAATTATGAATGAATGTTCAGAGTAACGCCTTCAGGCGTGAGGCGTGACGAGTGGGATGGAAAAAAATCTCTCGTCTGAAGACGATACTCTGAACCTTTCCCTGAGTTTTGTTTTCGTGTGTTTCGTGGTTTCCAATTCTTAAACTGAATCATTCATCTGCACGTCAAGCGTCGCGCCGTCTGGTCGCCCGGTCCAGATTTGAAACTGCTGAACCAGGGCGGTGGTGACTTCCTGGATGGCAGGCCGATCAGCTTGACTTGATTGATGAAGATCGAGTCTGACGATTCCCGTGAGATTGGTTTGGGCGACTCCTGGCCAGGGACGAACCTGCACCCCAAGGCACCGCTGTTCGAGCATAAGAATCTGGCCGAAAATCCGGCCTTCGAGCCAGCCCGCGACCTTGTCAAAGTCCGCGGCTAATATGACTTCGATCTGATATTGAAGGTTCAAACCGGTACCTGAAACAGCTCGAACCACTGGTTCAAACAGCCTTGACCACTGATGGCTGGTGGCGCATTCCCTTCCGCGTCGCAGCTCGTCCTTGATGAGTTGTGCGGTTGAACGCGAAATATTTCGGGCACTGTTTTGATGTGGCGCCACCGAGGTAATCACCGGCAAGTGGTCGCGATGCGAACGAACTTTGAACGCCCGGGCACCATCGGTCAATCCGACTGGCTGTGTCCAGTCGTGTTCGTCCAACTGATTGAAAAAATTGATCATGAGCGTTTCCAGGTCTGGCACGACGTCTGGTTCCAGCTTCAGACAGACCCAGGCGGCCAGTAACGCCCAGGAAAAGCTGCCCGGAAAACCCCAGGCATTGCCGCCGATCTGTCGCCGCGCCACCCAGGCCCGAACACCACGCAGAAACTCCTGAAACAAGGTCAGGTTCATTTTCCGCGTGACACATTTCAACAATTCATCGGCTTCAAAACAGCCAACCAGATTTTGCCAGCTTGCCGGATCAAACTCGGTTTGGTGGCAGGCATCAATGGCCATCGTCATGGAAAGAGAAGCGGGGCGATGCGCCGGCATGACGTCAACGTCAACACCTTCAATTCGAACTTTGAGCAGCGACACCTGAGCATCCGTTACCACCCGCGTCATTTCCGCCAGCGGTGAGAGCCGGTTGGCCACCGATTCCAGAAATTTTCCGGCGGGTAATTCCAGCGGGATGAGGCACACGGTATCAATATCGCTTGACCGGGTGGCAACGCCCATTCGGGAGGAGCCAACCGTTTCCAGCGTCGCCCATTCGCCCACGACTTCGACACACGCCTGATGAACCAGTTCGAGAATTGTCTCCCGATGAATGATTTCTTCCGGAGTCAGCAGTGGTTCCAGGTCCAAAACAAGATCACTCAGGGTTGAATCACCCGCAGATTGACCCGCCGATTTTTTTCCAAGCTCAATGTCGTGGCGCACTTCAAACGGCGTGTCACCAACCCGGCTGATAAGCGCGATGGATTCCACTTCGAATGAAACTGGATGCCAGTCAGGTAATTCGGACTGTGCTTTTTGAAACGATTCAAACTGACCGACGCTCAGATGTGGGGTAAACCCGCTGGGACGACTATTTTGCTCAGAACATTGAGGGAATAATCGAAACAGTCGTTCCTGGAGAGTATGCAAAGCACCTGGCGGGTCAACTTCGGGTTTGAGCCAGACCGTGGCATTTCGGCGATGCTCAAAATAGTCGTACTTCGTCAGCCGAATTGAAAACGGCTGAATATGTGCCAGTTCCCGCCTGATGAGTTCAGCCGCTTCGGCAAAGAGATGATCAGGTAAAAACCCATAGATCAACGTGATATGGGGCATCCAGCGATTGATTTTGCGGTCGTGCGTTCGCCGAATGTTCTGAATCGGCGGCCAGAGGTTGAGTGGCGGAATAATCACAATCGCGCTGGTGTAGACCGGTGGCGTCAAGTGCAGGGTAGAATCGGGTTCGGGGTTCGGGGTTCGGGGTTCGGGGTTCCGGGTTAATTCGACGCCAAGTCCAAAGTGGTCAGAAATGAAGAGCGAGCCAGAGGTGGTAGCAACGGGTTCAACTCCGAGCCTTGAAAGCTGAGCTGGGTGCCAAGTTTTCGACCGAACCCACATCCGGTCATAGCGCGATGAGTTACCCGAGCGCGAAAGTTGTGCGGCCAGGTCATTGGTCGCCGGGTCATAGGTCAAGCCTGGGTCAGTGGGGTTTAATCGTGGCCAGATGTCGTCAAAACCTTCACGTTGAAAGAGTTTATCCAGTTCGTCACCAGGCGTGTTGAAATCTCCGATCACAGCGCAATCACCGGGCAACTGATGCACATATTCAAGGAGTCTTCCAACGTAGAGCCGCCGCCGTGCTGGGGCATCCAGCGTCATACTGCTTGGCAAATGCAGCACGGCGAGGTGAAGTGGCTGACCGTTGAGCGTCCAGGTGGCAATCAGCACCCGTTTGCGGATTGAAAACCAGTGGTCAACCTGTGAAAACGGATATTTGCTCAGCACCAATACGCCGTGTGGATCAAGATTCGGAGACAGCATCGGTTCGGAAAGAAACCAGTTTGCAGTCCAATCAGCCGTTTGAATCGCCGTCAAAACAGTCGGGGTGACTTCCTGGAGCGCAATCACATCCGCCTGACAGGTTTCCAGCACTGAAAGCAGGTGGGTTGTTCGCTCGGGTGTCCTCAAATCTCCATCATCTGGAAGCTCAGCCAAAATATTGAAGGTAATGATTTTCAGGCGCTCAGTCAGAATGGATGCCGGATTCTCTGATACCTGGTTCCAGGTTGAACCAGTTCGATGAAACACAGGTCGGGAGATACAGGCAAAGTTTGGATGGACTGACGGTGTTTCAGAAATCAGCAAACTGGTTGGGGCTGAAATTCGCTCGGGAGGTTCAACCCAGGCGGCGGCGGGGAGTTCGTCCGTTGCAAAAAGATCCAGATGCGTGTCGCGGTCCCAGACTCGGGTTTCACCGCATCGAATGAACCGCACCCGATGCCAGGGAATATCGCTGGCCACGGCCCATTCATCCACGGTTTTTTCACGAAAACCCTCGGGTGCCAGCCGATCCTGGTAGCCAACCCGAAACGCAGCCCGATTGAGCCGCGAATCCCACAGAATCCGGCTAATGATTTCGCGACTGGTACTGAGTCTGGTGCGTGACTCGTCTGAAGCCATAAAGAATGAAGAATGAAGAATGAAGAATGAAGAATGAAGAATTGAGAATGACCTGAATTTTGCCCCAAATAGCACCCTGTTGCGCAAAGATCAGTGCCGACCAGGTCGGGGCACCAATTGCACGCGGGAAGCTCCCGGTCATTCAGTGGAATCGAAGTTCACCAAAATCGAGCCTTCGCCGTGACAAAACCGACTTCCACCCTGTCCTTTATGCCCTTTGGTTCGGGCTCAATCAACAACCCGATATCCTGAACCCTAATTGGTATTATTTGATTTTTTTCGTGTTTTTCGTGGTGAGTGGAGAGCTATTTCCCTTCCAGGTTTGTCCACCCACCTGATTGAATGAACGCCGCCCAGTAAAATGGATGCCGCCGCCTTGGATCCTTGAGCATTTTGAGTTGAGTATGGCGCAACGCTTCGGAACGTCCTTCACCCTTTTTCAAGCGGGTGTAGTACTCCACCATCAGTTCGCGCGTTCCGGCATCCGACACCGGCCAGAGACTCATCATTTGCGCCTCGCTGCCGGCCAGGACCAGCGCCCGGCGTAGCCCGTAGACCCCATCACCATTTTTGACATCGCCCAGCCCGGTATCGCAGGCGGAAAGCACGACCAGTTTGGTGCCCCACAGATTCAGTTGGGCGGCTTCCAGAGCCGTCAGCGTCCCGTCATCTTCCGGGTTGGTGCCGCCGGTGTTGGCGTCCGTAAAAAAGAGGCACGAACGCAGGAGCGGGTTTGACTGACGCAGATTTTCGGTGTCCATCGGCAGTTGACCTTCTTCCGAAGTCAAGCCCGGTGGTGTGGTGTGGTCCAGCGGTGACTTTTCCGGTGCGTCTTCCAGAAAAGAGCCGTGGGTGGCAATGTGAACAAAAACGGGTCTGATGACGGCTTTGAGTGTTTCTTCCGTCGCTTCCAGGTTCATTTTCAGTGTCGTATCGGGAAAGATGGCTTTGAGTTGATTGCCTTCTTGCGTGGTTCCCCGAAGTTGAGAAAGCGGAGCCAACACTTTTCCCATCAGCACCGGCCCCCGACCGTTTCCAAAGGTCGGATTGGCCATCACGAATGGTGGTTCATGACTGTCGATTTTGACTTGCAGCCGCAATAAATCCCGCCCGCTGGTCAGGTAGGTCAAAAGGTAATTTTCCGTCAAATATTTCCCGTTCTTATCTGTCAGAACACCAAACGGAATCAGGTTCAGGTCTCCATCCGGTGAAATCAACAGGTGTTGGGTGGTACCAAGCATCTTCCTGACCGGTTCAAAGATGAGTTTCCCAAGTTGATGTCCAAGGACTTTGACATTGGTTTGAGTGGATCCTCGTCCAGACGTCAGAGGGGCAAAGCTGCGTTTCCGGGACCAGACATCCGCCGAGGTTTTGGTGCTCACCGCGCGACGAAATGCCGCCACTGCTTTGTCAATCGGCTCGGCTTCACCCAGGTCGGCAAATCGGATTTCCCCACTTTGGTTGAGCAGATACACGACATATCGGGGGGTTCCGGATTTTTTTATTTTGGCATCATAAGGTCGGTATACGGCATATTCCAAAAGGCTTGCCCTGGGTGGAATACATTGTTGAATGCCGTTCAGGGTAATCGGTGTCACCTGGGTTTTGAATTCGGCGCTCCGGGCGCTGATCTCAGCTTCCAGTTTTTCCTTGTGGTTTTCCAACTCGCGCAAATTGGCCAGATGCGCTTCCGGCTGCTTTTTTCCAGGACCTCGGAGCGTCAAAACCGAGATTTGGCTTGCCAGAGCAGAATACCCATCCAGCAGTTTTTGAATCTCGGGACTTTGCTGATTCCGCAAAATCTCCAGGGTGCTGGTCATGGCGTCCAGCGCCCGCCCTTTACGTCGCAGAATCACCGTCAGGGCAGCCTTGAGCGCTTCCGCCGTGTGCGGCGCAGCCTGGACTTGCAAAGAAATGGTTGCATCGGTGTTGCTTTCGGTTTTTTTCAGATACAGCGCTTTTTGGCGTTCGGAACCGGAAACGAGATTGCGAACCAGGTCGCGTTCGGTGGTGTCGTTGCTGCGTGTCAGAAACTGAATGGCCTGAGCCGTTTCGCCGTTGGCGTGGTACAGCAAAGCCAGGTTGTTGAGGCTTTGGGCCACCTCCGGGTGGTTTGGCCCCAACACCTTCTCCCGAATGGCCAGTGCCCGCTCATAGAGCGGCTCCGCCCTGGTGGAGTTACAGCACAACCAGGTCGTTGAGACTGAGGGCCACGAGAAGGTGCTCTCCGCCAAAGGCTTTTTCACTCTTTTCAAGCGCCTGGGTAGCTAATGGCAAACACTCATTGTACTTGCCGGCCTGACGGAGCCTTGCAGCCTTGACCAGCAGGGTATTCACTTCATATTCCGCCTGGTCCTGCTCGGTGGCTGCCCGTGGCGTTTCCAATTTCACGTCATACTTTCCAGCCAAAGCGGTTTGGTCGGGGGCTTCAACTTCAATTTGATAGGTTCCAGCTTTTTCTGAGATAAAAGAAAGAAGTTCTGGGCCCTGGATGCCGTTTGGACTGTCCACTTCCTGGATGACTTTTCCATCCGGCCCAATCAGCCGCACGACCACATCAATCCCGCGTTGCTCCACGACCAGTTTCACATAGTCGTTGGCTTTGAGCGGCAACGGGTAGGTGTGTTTTTCACCGCCGTTCAGGGCTCGGGGTTCGGGGGAAATAAATGGCTGGGGGCTAGAAGCTGAAGCTTGGGATTCTTTCTGGGCTTTGGCTGGCTGGCTCTGTTTGGCCTGGGCAAAAAATGGCATTGGAAAGATCAAGGCTCCAATCATCGCCACCGCCGTGAAGTGTTTCATCCGCCTCATCATCTTTGTTCTCCTCATTGAAAATACCACTTTGCAATGAATATTTTGTATTAGGAAACAGTCAAGTAATTCAATCAAATAAACTTAGGGAGCGTTAAAAATCAACTTCCCGTTTTCATTTGGGGGAGGGGTATTTGGATTGAGCATCCTGAAAGGCTGCCGTTCGGATAGCCGGTGGTTGCGAGGCTTTGTGAGCTACCACCGGGAACAGGTTCGTTC
>JACQXX010000145.1:38933-50090 GCA_016208495.1 Acidobacteriota bacterium
AGGGGTGGCGCTTGGGTCCGGTGGTAGGCCCAAAGCGGCCAACCGACCGGCTATCCGAACTGCAACGCTTCGCGGTGCAAAACCAAAAACCTGGGCGTACAAAGGTGATCGCTCTCTCAGGAACTTATTTTTTAACGCCCCCTATATATAAATGCGAATTAAGAGTTGAAAAAAGAGCGGATTTGAGCCCAGGAACTGGGCGGAAGGCATGTAGCCCAGGGTGCAAACCCTGGGAAAACGTCGCCTCCTCACTCCCGCCCGGCCAGCCGCCGCCGTAGGCGGCGGCTGGCCGGGCGGGGAAAAGGTGGGGAATGACTCGAATTCCCAGGGCTCGAAGACTCGCCCTGGGCTACGAGCCGGCGTCTACTTCATAGACTGAGGACCCAAATTATAAAAGTTCTGACTCCAACCAGATGGATCAAAGGGCTGCTCGATCATACCCCCAGTCAGCATCAGACCAGATGGATCAAGGGGAGGCTCGATCATACCCCCAGTCAGCATCAGACCAGATGGATCAAGGGGAGGCTCGATCACACCCCCAGTCTGCATCAGAGACCCTGAACGAAGATATTGCTGACTCCAACCAGATGGATCAATGGGCTGCTCGATCATACCCCCAGTCAGCATCAGACCAGATGGATCAAGGGGAGGCTCGATCACACCCCCAGTCTGCATCAGAGACCCTGAAGAAAGAACTGGTATGGCTGTGCCAGCAGGGGCGCCAGCTACACTGTACGTGGCTCTCCCACCTGCTTTCAGGTTAATCGGATTGTCCATGGCATAGGCATAGGCATTGACCGGATCAGTCATCCCGCGCGAAATGCCCCCTGGCGTCATACTCTGATCCCGCGACAGCCACCGTCCCAGTTTCGGACTGTAAGCCCGCGAGGCGGTCAGGTTGAGTTTGATGTTGGTCGTTGCCGGAGCGTAATGGAAGTACCCGGCATACCCGATATCCGCTGCCCAGCTTCCCACTGTCTGGGTCTGGCGTCCCCACGGATCATAGTGAAAGCGCGAATCCACCGAGGAGTTGTTGTTTTTCATCACGTCGGTGACACTTCCCAGATGGTCTCGCATGTAGAAATACTTGTCACTGTCCTGCTTGACCCCCTGGGCAAAGAACCGCTTGATAACCGTCGTTCCCGGTACACCCGGCACGTTGAAGCTCTCCCAGCAGGGTTGATCCCCACACCAGATGAAATCACGATTGGTGACCGCCGTTCCATTGACTTTGCCGACGATGTTTTTCAGGTTTCCAAGACAATCATAGGTAAAGATCGCTTCCTTGTTGCCATCGGTCATCGTCAACAGCCGGTCTTCATCGTCAAACGTATTGGTCGAGTTGCTATCGTAGGTTGAGTTCCCGTTGGCGTCATAGGTCAATGTCACCGTCGAGCCGCTTCCGACCTGACGGGTCACCAGTTGATTGGTTGAATTGAAGGTCGAGGTGGTGTTGACGCCGTTATTGCCCTCCACTGTCATGTTTCGGGCCGTGTCATAGGTGTAGGAGTTGGTGGTGGTTCCCCCGCCTGAATTGGCTTCAACGTACTGTGCCAGTTCCGCCGCGTTATAGCTGAACGTATCGTTGGTCGCTAATCCTCGGTCCAGGCTGGTGATGTTCAGTGTATTATACCCGTACTCGCGCTCGGAAATTGTTGTTGTCCCTTTTTTGTTGAGAATCGTTTGCAGCCGGCGATCCCCGCTGTTGCCATAGTAGCTCAGGGTTGTCGTGAGGCTATTGGGCCCGCTGATCTGCGTGACCCGGTTGCTCAAATCTGCATAGCTGATCGTGAATGTGCCCAGGGCATTGTCGTCCTCGGTCTGCCGTCCGAGGGCATCATAGGTAATTGTTCTCGCGACATCCCTCACGGTTTGGGTGACCACCCGTCCCAACTCGTCATAGTCATATGACACGTCTCCGTTGTCGCCTGACACCGTGTCGAGCTGCGTGGCCCCCAGCGTTCCTCCCGTCGTCACTGGATGATAGGTATAAACGATGGAATCCCCAGCGGTATCATCAATTTGCGTCACCCGATTGTATTTCGGACTGTACTGGTAGGTTACATCTGGTGTTGTGACTGGCGTGCTTTGGTAATCAATTTTGTACAGGTTGTCATCGAGCAGATACCGGTAATACTTGACCCGGTTTTTGGCATCCGTGACCTGTTGCAACCGTCCGATATCGTCATAGGTCGCGTTCCACTCATTGCCGTTGGCCAGCTCCTGGTTGGTCACCCGGCCCTGAATGTCCCGATTCCAGGTCGTGATCTGGTCTTTGTCATCTTTGATCTGGTACACGCCACCACTCTTGTCCCAACTATAGGTGGTTTCTCTCCCCAGCGGGTCGGTGACGACCGTCACCCGCCGCAAGGCATCGTAGGCCCTGGTTGTGACCTGCGCCAGCCGATTCCGAACCTGGCTGACGTCCAGCTTGTTGTAGGTCAATTCCTGATAGGTGGTGTCTGGATAGGTCGTACGCGTCAACCGGTCCAGGTTGTCGTAATCATAGCTGAGTGCGTACCCATCCGAATTCGTCACCGTATCCACCCGTCCCGCACTGTCATAGGTATAGGTCAGCAACGCCGTTTCGCTCGTCGGCCCCGTAACCGTCGTCAGATACCCATTTGAGTTATAGGCATACGTGAATGTCTGGCTTTTGGCATTGGTCTTCGTCAGCGGCTGGCCATGGCTGCTGTACGTCAAGGTGGTGACTTTCCTGGCGGGGTCGGTGATCGTCAGCGGCTGGTGCAACGAATTGTTTGTGAAGTCGAACTGGACCTCATCGCTGGAGCTTACCCCTTCGATCCCTTGCTTGATCTGCGTCAGATCAATGTTATTTGAGGCATAGGTGAACGTCGTCCGCCGTCCCTGGTTGCTCCCTTGTTTGTAAGGATCAATCAGTTTGGTCAGGTGGCCGAACTCGTTGTATTCACACGTGATCAGTTTGGTGCTGTTGGCCGACCCCAGCGGGTTGTCCGCTACAATCTGGCCGATTTTCGTCGGTTTGTTCATTGTCCCGACCACATCCGACTGGCTTTGTCCCGGATAGTTGTACCACACCCGGTTTTCCAGTGACCGCTTTTCGTGCTGGATCACACTCGTTGTGGTCAGGTTGTTGTCCTGGGTGCGTGCCCAGTGGATGACGTGCGCTTTGAGGAAGTAGTTTGGCGACGACAGTCCCGATGCCTCGCTCCACGCCCGCTTGTCCCAATAAAATGTACAACTGTTCCAAAAATCCGAACTCGTGGTCGTCATCCCGCTCGGCGCCGACCCCTCGGTCACCGTCACTCCGGATGAATGCAAATACTCCACCCGCTCTTTATCGTCATACGGGTCAATCGCTTCCACCCACCGTTTCCCGCTGGTGCTGCCTTCGTTCTCCTGCCCGGCGGCAAAGTCCGTCGTCCCATACGGTGTCGTCAGTGACGAAATCAAGTCCCCGCTGGTGTAGGTAAATTCCGACGCCTGGCTCACGACATTGGTGATTTCAATCAATTGTCCAGAGGTATTGTACTCAAAGGTGGCTGTCCGCCCGAATGGATCTTCAACCTGCGTGATTTTGAGTGGATCGCCCGTCACTCCATAGGACAACTCGGTGACCTGCCCAATCGCATCCGTGATGGCGGTCAATCGCAATGAACTATCGTAGCTCAACGTCACGGCTTTCCCCTGCGGGTCAATCACCTGGGTCAAAAAGTACCGTGGATTGCTCCCGCCGTCCGATTGTTCGTATTTCTCAATCCCGCCATCCGGCATCTGCCGCTCAAACCCGGTGGTCAGCTTTTTGAGCTTTGACTGACTCCAAAACCCAACATCGTAGAGTTGCGTCCCCGAATTGAGGTTCTTGAAGATTTCCCGACCGCCACCCCGCTCGTACAGAAACGCTGTTGACGCGTTTCCCGGATCAACCTGCGCATATCCCAGCCAGTTATGCGTCCACAGGTGGCCCAGGTTGGAATAGGTAAAGGTTCCCGGCTGTGTCATCTCCCGGTGATTGTACGTCACCGTGAAATTGACCGCCGGCCCGCGCGGTGGGGTGTAGCCAACTGGCGTATCAACGATGTTCAAGCTGGCCAGCGCCAGATGGAAATCATAGACCGGCAATCCTTTCTCTCCCTGACCACGACCCCCGTGCGCCTTGAGGTCACGGGGTTTGGTCGTATCCGGATCCCAATATTGGGTGGCGGCCTTCCCCCACACCTGACCGGCTTCCTGGGCACTGATTGCCGCCCAGCCCTGTGGCAATTCCCCTCGGCTGACCAGTGACCAGCCACTCGTTTCCGCTTCTAATGCCTCCTGGCTGACCACCAGCTCTTCACCAAAGGCCGGATCCTGAACCACATACTTTCCTTTGAGTGGTCCGTCATCAAAGTGTTTCGTTACGGCGGCAAAATGCCCGGTTTTCCAATGGACAATCGCGGGTGTTACAAACGCTGCCCCTGCCGAACGTCTGGCCATCTGGTATGACATTCCCAGGTCCTGTGCCACGGCTGCAATTTGCGCCAGCGACGTGCCCTGACCGGTTGCCTTGAAGTCGGTCAGTTTTGGTGTATCCGCCTTGAGTCCTGCCATCCGGCACAGATGCCGTAGTGCCAGCGGTCCACACCGAAACGCCGATTCCGGATGGGTTTGCATCAGCCACAACCCCGCCTCGGCACCAGCGATCATTTCAGCCGTCGTCCCACGTGGGGATCGGCCTTTGAGTTCCGCCAGCAGCGACTCCAACCGCTCAACCCGTCCCAGCCGGGCGTTCAATTGAGCCAGTTCCGCTCCCACCCGATTGACGACCTCTACCGCCTCGGGCTTCGTTTCGGCTTTCCCAGCCTTCCAGGCGGTTTCCCAGGCATCCAGTGCTTTCTGGAAGTACCCGGTGTGTCGGTACACCTGGCCGACATTCAACCACACCGACGTCTGCCAGGCCGATTCTGGATATCGGTCCAGAAATTCGGTGAATGGTTCTACATTGCCGGGGTCTCCAGCCTTGAGATAGGCCGTGATGGCCTGGGCCAGTGCTTTGTTTTCCACCATGGAAGTGAAGGTATCCCCGCGCTTTCCGATAGCCGTCAACGGTTCGTCAAATACCCGCGCCTGGGTGATCTGGGCATCTGTTGGTGATGATGAAAACACTGGAAACTGCGGAAGCGGGTCACTTTTTGGAACAGTCCGATTTACCTTCCCAGTCTGCTTCTGAAGCTGGGTCGGCCTCGGGGATTCTGAGTTGTCGTTGAGGTTGAAAGCCAGTGCCTGCAGCGGCAGGCAGGTCAGAAGTTGAAGCACAATCACCAGCATGGAGGCGATTTTCAAGGCTGGAACACGACGGAATTTCCACCATCCCAGGACTGGCTTGGCCGTGGTGGAAACAGATTTATGATCGTTGGATATGTGGGTACTCATGGATTTCAAGGAACTCCTTTCCGGATTCCGGAGCATTGAGCATCATCAGTGACAAATCGTCTTGGATGACGCTGAACGGGAAAAACTCCCTTCTGAATGATTGGGAGCTAGTCTTTAATGAGCAAAGAAGTCGCCAGCCATCACTGGCTCATCAAAAACTCAAGAATTTGACAAAACTGGGCTTTCCGAATGGGTAGGAAAGCGAGTGAATTACTGCTGTTTGGAATTCAGATCATTGATATCTTCATTGGCTTCGCTGATTGAAAGCGACTATCTGATACAGATGATTTGGCTTTTCAAAACGGATCTGAGTGGTAACCTACTCAGGTCCGCATAAAACTTAGGAGAACTCAGCTCGCCATAACCAATGAGTCAGACTGCCAGTATAAGAGATTGGTCCAAAAACCTTTGAATCTGGATAAACTACATGAGTCACTGGATAAAATCAATAAATATGTCAACTTCCGTTCTGCATTGTGGCCTGCTTTGAGATCAGACGTGTGGAATTGTATGGTAGTGGTCGAATGAAAACGATTCTTCCCGGCCAACAATTAGAACCGGTGGCGTGGGTCCTGGGGTCTGGCCCGTTGGGGTTTGATCCGCCGCCTGACACTGGAATCCGGCTGAAGAAAGAAACCCAAAGATGAATAAAAAACGTAATTGCTCAATCCACCCCCAACTTCTTGTAAAGCTATTTGAAATAAGGAGTTATTGTCATTCAACAACACCTAGAAAAAAGCTCATAAAGCTTGTAAACTATTGATTCTACGTTGATCGTTTTTAAAACCGCTTTTTTGACCCTAGTACAAGTGCAAAAGAATCAATTAGTTACAGACCATCTACTGGGTTGAGCAGCAATTCTTTGTTTTGATTTTTTGATTTGAGAGTCGTGACCCTCAAAACTCTTGAACGTTGAGAACTAAGAAAACACTGAAAGCCAAATAAAGAATTGCTGTGGTTTGAGCAATTACCAAATTGAGGTTCTCAATCTCAATTCCGGCACGATCCTGCTCGGTGGCGGTTTTTATGGCTTCCACGTTCAGTTCATACTTCCCAGCCTTGGAAGTTTTTTCCAGGGCTTCAATTTCAATGATGTAGCTCCCTGGCTGCTCAACGATGCAGGAAATCGGCTCCGGGCCCTGTATGCCGTTCGGGCTGTCCACTTCCTGGATGACTTTTCCATCTGGCCCAACCAACCGCACGACCACATCAATCCCGCGTTGCTCACGACCAGTTTCACATAGTCGTTGGCTTTGAGCGGCAACGGGTAGGTGTGTTTTTCACCGCCGTTCAGGGGTTGGGATTCTGGGGGAATAAAAGGCTGAGACTCTTCCTGGATTTTGGATGGCTTGCTTTGTTTGGCGTGAGTAAAGCCTGGGATTGAAAAGATAAAGACTCCAACCATCACCACCGCCGTGAAGTGTTTCATCCACCTCATCATCTTTGTTCTCCTCATTGAGAAGGATTTCGCCGTTGGGCGGCACAGGATCTTGTCAAAAATTTCCTGACGGATTGAACCTGGAAAGTGTTTGATTCTTTTCGTGTTTTTCGTGTGTTTCGTGGTTAAAAATATCTGGGAATTTTCGGTAAGGTACTTATACCAAGTTGCAATGGAATCCTCCTATTAGAAAACAGTCAAGTAATTCAATCAAATAAACTTAGTGAACTAAGGACTACTGACTACTGACTACAAATTGGTATTATTTCCCTTCCAGGTTCGTCCACGCACCCGATTGAATAAACGCCGCCCAGTAAAATGGATGCCGCCATTTTCGGCTTTTCATCATTTCCAACTGGGTGTTGTGCAGTGCCTGGCTGCGGCCTTCTCCGGCTTTCAAGCGGCGATAGAAATTTGTCATCAACTCTTTGGTGCCTTGATCCGACACTGGCCACAGACTCATCACCTGCGCTTCGCTCCCGGCCAATACCAGTGCCCGGCGTAACCCATAGACCCCATCACCGTTTTTGACATCGCCCACGCCTGAGTCACAGGCCGACAAAACGACCAGTTTGGTTCCCCACAGATTGAGTTGCGCCGCTTCCAGGGCTGTCAGCGTTCCATCATCATCGGAATTGGTACCGCCGGTGTTGGCGCCCGCGAAAAAGAGACACGACCGCAACAGTGGGTTTGCCTCCCACAGTTTTTCATAATCCACCGAGCGCAATTCGTCTTCGCGAGTCAACAATCGTTTTTCCTCGTCAGTGGCTGAGGTGTCTTGGGGTGTATCTTTGAGAAAGTAACCGTGGGTGGCAATATGCACCACCGAAGGTCTCGTGACGGATTGAAGGGCTTTTTTTGTGGCGGCGGTCTCCAGGCGCAGGGTGGCATCTGGGAATAACCCCTTGAGGAAGTTCCCTTCGTCGAGAGTTCCCTTGAGTTGTGACAACGGGGCGAAATTGTTCCCAAATAGCACTGGCCCTTTTCCAGTTCCATACATCGGGTTGACCAGAACAAAAGGGGGCTCCTGGCTGTTGGTTTTGACTTGCAGTCGCAGCAAATCCCGCCCGCTGGTCAGATAAGTCAAGAGGTAATTTTCCGCCAGATATTTTCCCGTACCATCTGTCAAAGCCGCAAACGGAATCAGGTTCAAGTCTCCATCCGGTGAAATCAACAGGTGTGTGGACGAACCGATCAAGTTCCTGACGGGTTCAAAAATGAGCTTTTCCAGGTGGTGTCCAACCACTTTAACATTGGCTTGAGTGGAACTGCCTCCAGTCGCTTGAGCTGCAAGGCCGAGTGTGCGGGACCAGCCATCTGACGAAGCTTGATTGCTCACTGCGCGGCGAAACGCGGTCACAGCTTGTTGAATGGGCTCGACTTCACCCAAATCGGCAAATCGGATTTCTTGACTTTGATCGAGCAGATAGACAACAAAGCGAGGATTCCCAAACCGGTGGGTCTTCACGTCTCGGGGACGATAGACGGCATACTCCACCAGGGTGGCACCGGCTGGAATCAGCTTTCGAACGCCTTCGAGTGTGATTGGTGTCACCTCAGTTTTAAATTCGGCGCTGCGGGTGCTGATCTCCGCTTCCAATTTTTCTTTCTGATTCTCCAGTTCGCGCAAATCGGCCAGATGCGTTTCCGGGTTTTTCTTTCCAGATCCGTTGAGTGTCACAATCGAAATTTGATTGGCCAGACTGGTATAAGCCTCCAGCAGTTTTCGCGTCTCTGGATTTGGCTGATTCCGCAACACCGCAATCGCACTGGTCATGGCATCCAGTGATCGGCCTTTGCGGCGCAAAATCACGGTTACGGCAGCCCGTAACGCTGCCGGGTCTCGGGGCGCTGCCTGGACCTGCAACGTAATGGTTTGATCGGTCTGGGAGCTGGTTTGTTTGAGATAAAGCGCTTTTTGGCTTTCGGAACCGGAAACAAGGTTGCGAATCAAATCGCGTTCGGTGGTGTCGTTGCTCCGGGTCAAAAACATAATCGCCTGCGCTGTTTCGCCTTTGGCCTGATACAACTCAGCCAGATTTTTGAGACTGTCACCGACCAACGGATGGTCTGGGCCCAGCGCCCGTTCTCTGATCGCCAGCGACCGCCGGAACAGCGGCTCGGCCCGTGGATAATCACCTTTGTCATCATACAGTAAGGCGAGATTGTTGAGGCTGGTTGCAACCGACGGGTGATCTGGACCAAGGGCTTTTTCACGGATGGACAAGACGCGCTGGTAGAGGGGCTCGGCCTTCGCGGAGTCACCCTGGTCCTGATACAAATTCGCCAGATTGCTGAGATTGGTGGCCGTCTCCGGGTGGTCCGGCCCCAGCACCTTTTCACTAATCGCCAGAGAACGTTGATAGAGCGCCTCGGCCCTGGCTGAGTCGCCGTTGTCCTGATACAGATTCGCCAGGTTGTTGAGACTGGTGGCAACCAGCGGATGGTCAGGCCCGAGCGCCTTTTCATAAATCGCCAGGGAACGCTGGTAGAGCGGCTCGGCCTTCGCCGAATCACCTTTATCCTCATAGAGATTCGCCAGGTTGTTGAGACTGTCGGCGGTCTCCGCATGGTCAGGCCCAAGCGCTTTTTCACGAATGGCCAGGGAACGCTGGTAGAGCGGCTCGGCTTTCGTGTAGTCGCCTTTTTCACGGTGGAATTCAGCCAGATTGTTGAGGCTGGTGGCCGTCTCCGGATGGTCAGGACCGAGCGCTTTCTCACGAATGGCCAAAGAACGCTGATAGAGTGGTTCGGCTTTCGGATAGTCGCCTTTGTCATTATAGAGTGACGCCAGATTGTTGAGGCTGGTCGCAACATTCGGATGGTCAGCCCCAAGCGCTTTTTCCCAGATGGTCAGGGAACGCTGAAAGAACCGCTCAGCCTGGGCATAATCGCCAGTCGCCCAGAAGAACTGGGCCAGATTGTTGAGGCTGACGGCAACCTCCGGATCGTCGGGACCCAGTGCTTTTTCAAAAATAGCCAGTGACCGCTGGTAAAACGGCTCAGCCCGGGCATAGTCGCCTTTGTCACTGTAAAAATTTGCCAGGTTATTCAGGCTATTGGCAGTTTCCAGATCATCCGGGCCAACCGTTTTCTCACAAATAGCCAGTGCCCGCTGGTACAGGAGTTCAGCCTGTACATAGTCGCCAGTGTTTTTATACAGCACACCCAGGTTGTTGAGGATGGTGGCCGTGTCCGGGTGGTCAGGCCCAAGCCCTTTCTCGCGGATGGCCAGCGCACGTCGGTACAGTGATTCAGCCTGAGCGTAGTTGCCTTTGGAATGATGGAGATTGGCGAGGGTATTAAGACTGGTGGCCAGTACCAGGCTGTCAGCGCCCAGGAGCCGTTCAGCGGTGTCCACGGCTTGCTGAGCCAGTGGAAGTGCATGATCATACTTTCCCTCATCTTCCAGGATACTCACTTCCTCGTTCAGATTTTCCAATTCAACCTCAGCCCGATCCTGTTTTGTCGCCTTCCTGCGTGTGTCCAGCTTGAGGGCATACCTTCCAGACGGCGCGTCTTTTTCCAACGATTCAATTTCAAGCTGGTAGCGTCCACCTTTTTCCGCGATGAATGAAAGCGGTTCAGGTCCCTGCACACCGTTGGGACTGTCTTCTTCTTGCAATGGTGTTCCATCCGGGCCAATCAGCCGCACCACCACATCAATCCCGCGCTGCTCCACGACCAGTTTCACGTAGTCATTGGCTTTAAGCTTCAACGGGTAGGCGTGTTTTTCACCGCCGTTCAGGTCATGCTCTCCGGACAAGTCTTGAGAGTCTGGGGAGTGAGCTTTTTTCTGGGCGCTGGCCGGTTGGCTTTGCCTTGCCTGGGCAAAGGGTGGCATTGGGAGGATAAAGACTCCAATCAATATCATCGCCTTGAGTTGTTGCAACCACAGCGGCATGCGGGTTCTCCTTACTCCAGCTATCGGTTCAGCAGGCACAATGGCATTCAGTTAAAGATGGGAGCGCTGGCATTTCAATTCCAACCGACTGCGGGCAAGACACCCCGCGCTCCCCTGTGGGTTATATGGCACATTGGATAAAACAATCCTGGGACTGTAAACCTAACCGAGTGAAGCATTTTTAATCAAGCGAGGTTTTTTACCAGCAATTCTTTGTTTGGAAATGAAAAGAGGGTCAAGATTGGCTTTCGCCCGGATGGGCGCCGGACAATAGCCGGTGGTTTGCCGCTTTGGGCACACCACCGGATCGTCGGTCCGCAGTGATTTGCGCCTGGATGGGCGCTGGAAGCTGGTTCGGGTCCCGGTTTTCGTGGAAGTTTCGGCTGCTGGCTCACGACTCCTGTTCCAGCGCCCATCCGGG
>JACQXX010000146.1 GCA_016208495.1 Acidobacteriota bacterium
CTCTTTGTTTCAATCCCTGATGGGCTCGGTTTGGTCGGGCTAGTCGGCTTGTCCCAGGGCCTTGAATATCTCTACCTGTTTCAATCCCTGATGGGCTCGGTTTGGTCGGGCTAGTTCGCTGACTCGGGTCTCAAGAAATTTCCCAAGGTTTCAATCCCTGATGGGCTCGGTTTGGTCGGGCTAGCACCAACCGTCTCTCCAATCAGCGATGGCTGCAGTTTCAATCCCTGATGGGCTCGGTTTGGTCGGGCTAGAGGTAGGAGCATAAACGATATGGTGATTGAACTGTTTCAATCCCTGATGGGCTCGGTTTGGTCGGGCTAGCCAAAGCCAGGTGCGAGATACTCACGCCCGCATTGGTTTCAATCCCTGATGGGCTCGGTTTGGTCGGGCTAGCTCCAGGAAGAACTTCTTTTTTTACTCCGACCAAGTTTCAATCCCTGATGGGCTCGGTTTGGTCGGGCTAGCCACTCGAATAGGTTGCCCGTAACTTGTAGGTATGTTTCAATCCCTGATGGGCTCGGTTTGGTCGGGCTAGAGATACAGCAAGGCAGCAGATACAGGCTTTATTTGTTTCAATCCCTGATGGGCTCGGTTTGGTCGGGCTAGGAAGCCGACGACGCCTATGCCGACCAGGTTGAGGTTTCAATCCCTGATGGGCTCGGTTTGGTCGGGCTAGTCCATTATAGCGTGGAGAAAATACAAACGCAGAAGTTTCAATCCCTGATGGGCTCGGTTTGGTCGGGCTAGAACCGAAATTACCCCGTCCCCATCTGGGGTAGCCGTTTCAATCCCTGATGGGCTCGGTTTGGTCGGGCTAGATGAAATGTATGATCTTGCGAACCGTTACTTTGGGTTTCAATCCCTGATGGGCTCGGTTTGGTCGGGCTAGGGCTATGATACGGCTGGGAGGCGAAACCCTTTCGTTTCAATCCCTGATGGGCTCGGTTTGGTCGGGCTAGTGAGGAGTCTCCCAAATGGTTGCACAGAAAATTCCGTTTCAATCCCTGATGGGCTCGGTTTGGTCGGGCTAGCAGCAATCCGATCTGGCTGATGAGAAAATTGCAAAGTTTCAATCCCTGATGGGCTCGGTTTGGTCGGGCTAGTACTGGGGTTCGCCGTCAATCACCTCGTACACTGTTTCAATCCCTGATGGGCTCGGTTTGGTCGGGCTAGGTCATCCAGGAGCGCCGACCGCTCCCGGATTTTGTTTCAATCCCTGATGGGCTCGGTTTGGTCGGGCTAGCCCTCGGTTATAAGTTGAATTCGCAGAATGGCTTTCACACCTTTTTCCGCGAACCAGTGAACTGAAATGTCAAAGAATTGTTGAGTTTGAGGTTGATGGATGAACATATACAACATAACTCCAATGAATTCAAGTACTTTCTAAATCCCGCGAACTTCCCTGGAAAAGTGAAACAGCTTGGGTTCGCGGCCCTCGACTCCACACCTACACGAATTCAGCTTCATCGCTCATTGGCTGAGGTCCTCCAATCCTTTCAATTCGCTTTGCGCAGCCTTCGCACAAAAAATAGTACCGGATCGAATCCCCTTCTGATTTGCTGATGAGTGCATCCAGCCGGTGTCGAAGTTTCGCGTAGGCTTGTTTCGAAAGGTCACATTCAAACACGCTGTACTGAACGTGTTGGCCGTAGCTCTTCAATGCCTCGAAAATCTTCGTCCGGCGTTTGTCGCTTGAAATGTCGTAGGAAATTACTACCCACATATAATACCAGTCAGTAGTCAGTAGTCAGTAGTCAGTAGTTCACTAAGTCTATTTGATTAAATTATTTGACTGTTTTCTAATGCGGGGATTCCATTCCACAATGGTATTATGAACAGGTTGAATTACTAAAAACCCTTCGCTTCTTCGCTTCCCTTCTACCTCAACTCGAATCCTTCAAACTTGAACCCGGAACCCCGAACCCTGAACCCTACCCTTCCTTCATTTGGCGATGAATGGCACATATTCATCCAATTCACCCAGAAGAACTTTGACGACGATCCGCGCCTGCAACTCCAGTGACCGGATGTAAGTCGTCGTCTGTTGCAGATGGGGATGTCTCAACTCCGTGCGTTTTCGTTCTTCGTAGCCACGCAGGAAAATTTTCCGGGTTTCAGTGTCCATCACCACCGCCCGGCTGATTTGGGTTTGAAAACCCTCAGGAGTCACCTGTTTCCGATTGATCAATGCCAGGACGGTCGCGTCTACGATCAATGGCCGAAACTCTTCCATCAAATCCAGCCCCAGCGACGGCTGATTGTAGCGGTCTCCATGTAAATATCCGGCATAGGGATCAAGCCCCACCAGACTGGCTGCTGCAATCGCATCCTTGGCCAACATGGAGTACCCAAAACTGAGCATGGCATTCACCGGGTCAGTCGGCGGATTGCGGGTTCGGGTTCGAAATGAAAAAGCCTGGGTCAGAAGCAGTTCTTCGAAGACCTGGAAATAGGCCGCCGCACCACTTCCCTCACACCCGCGAAGCGAATCCAAACTCTCCGCCATTTTTGCCTGGCGTGAGGCATGGCGGAGTTGTTCAATGGCTTCGGTAATCCGTTTCTCTCTTTGCTCAGACACATTCTCAGCCCGTCGCGCTCGAAGCAGCACGCTTCGCTGGTTGTATAACTTCCCTAACACAAACCCGCGCGCCAGTTTGAGACGCAGCAGCGGATCGTCCTGGGCCAGGTATTGCCGTTTCCGAAGCCGAACGTGCGGTGAATCAACCGGTTGTAATCGTCCGAAATAGCGTCCGTTGTAGTCAGTGAAACACAAATCTATCCGCCGCTCGGCCAGTATCCGCATGGCGGCTGGGGTGACCGAAGCGGCATCAAACACCACAACGGCATCCAGTTTGTGCAATGGCATTTCCGCCAGTTTTTCGTGGCCTTTGGTGATGGTCAACCGTTCGTCGGTCGCTCGCACCAATGCTCCTTCGGTTGTTACATAGAGTGTCGTCATAATTTTAAGGCTGAGGGTTCAGGGTTCAGGGTTCAGGGTTCAGGGTTCAGGGTTCAGGGTTCAGGGTTCCTAATCCCCCCGGATTTTGTGGGGTATGCTCAAAATCAAGCAAAAAGTCCGAAAAACAGCCTGTTTTGAGCTGTTTTATCTGTCACCCACAAAAATGTAGGGTAGCTAAGTCCTTTGTTTTCGATATAGGGCTTGCCAACCCACAAAATCCGGGGGGATTAGCAGGGTTCAGGGTCTGAAAGACGGGGTTCCAGGAAAAATAAAAAGGGGGAACGGAATGAACGGGACGGAATTTCGAAAACCCGGAACCTGGAACCCGGAACCTGGAACCCGGAACCTGGAACCCGGAACCTGGAACCCGGAACCTGGATGTTACTTCAGCAATTGTTCTCCAAGTTGGAGTTGCTTCAACTGGGGGGTCTCGACCGGAAGGCAATGTTGATACATCGAACACCCTTCACAGCGCGGTGAATGGATTGCCCCTGGATCTTGCTGACTGGCAATCAGTTGATGAATCGCTTCAATGGTTGAAATGGTTTCGCGCCGGAGTTCTTCAGTGAGATGAACAACTTGTCGTCTGGCTGTTTGAGCATAAAAAATCGCGCCTTCGGCAATTGGCTCAATGCCCAGCATTTCTTCAAGGCACAGCGCCTGGGCACAGAGTTGTATTTCGTCATTGTCCCACTTACCACGTCGTCCCCGTTTGTACTCGATTGGACGGAACACACCGGCGACTTCCTCAATCAGATCAGCAATTCCGGAGAGTCTGTAAGTATGTGAAATCAAATACACATGCCGGTGTTCGGTCACTCCGTTTCGCGTCGAGGCCGTTCCGCTGTCCGCCCGGTCGTGGAGCAACCGGCCTTCCAGCGTGTACAGGTTTTCTTCAAAGATGCCTTCGACATGAATCAGAAAACACCGTCGCGGACAGTAGGTGTACTGGTTCAGCGCTGAAATCGGCAGATAGAGTTCTGGTTCCATGATATTCACTCCGGGAATGCTTCTCTCGCCACGGATTCCGCTGCGCTCCACCCGAGGCTGTAATTATTTCGCCCAGTTCCTGGACTCAGAACCAGTCGGGCAACTGATTCCTGGTTCTTCTTCGAAAGTATCCTTCTGTAAATTTTTCCGTGATGGCTGCCTTCGAGCAAATTGGAAATTGAGGATTTCAACCTGCGAAGCAGGTAAAAGAGAGTAGCCCCCGGTGCAACCGGGGGATCGGTCCGACCTCCCTCCCGCCCCACCGGCAACCGCCGTAGGCGGTTGCCGGTGGGGCGGGAGAAATTGGGAATGACCGTCAACCCCCGCTTCGCAGGTTAAAACCGAAACCTCGCCGTAGTACTAACCACTAACCACTAACCACTAGATGGTTTCTTCATTCTGACCAGCCCCATGCCCCGGCTGGTTTTGGCGCCGACGCCGGTAAAAAAGGCCACGCGGCTCAGGATGTTGCAATAGGCCAGGACCATCCCATCGTGAGGACGGTAGGTCACTTCACCGACAAAACCGGTGCGGCGCAGTTTGTCGCCAATGTCGGCACTGACGGTTTCTCCCGAGAAATGGCTCACCGTCACGTCGTCCCGGATGAGTTGGCGAAAGGTTTTTGAGTCGAAGTCAGGCGACGGTGCCGCTACGTGCCAGCGATCAGCCAGACTTCCGAAGACATATTCCGGCAACGGCATCGGGTCGTCCCGGTTGCCCTGGCGGAAAAACGTAGGCGTGGCAAAGTGCAGCGTGTAGGTCTTGGGCAAGCCTCCGGCGCCAACCGTGACTGTTTGGAGTTCTCGAATGGTGGCAAACCCACTCCAGGAATCCGGGCCATCCGGCGTCGTCACCAGTCGGCTGATCTGAAACTCGGTTTTGTTCAAGCGGAACGCGGCTTTGTCCTGACTGAGCGCCAGATTGAGCAGCGCCGGGTAAATCCGGTCATCCAGACAGGCAATGCGGAGTTTGACCGAAGTCAGCCCGGCTTCCCGAACCTGCCCCAGTCGCGGACTGAGCAAGGCCAGCGAATATCGGCGCAATGCGTTTTCATCGTGGAGTTCTTTGGCCAATGCCGGGTCGATGCGTTGAATAAGATTGAGAAACATCCCCTGGAGCTGCGCTCCATTGAGTGACGTCAGGCGGTTTTTCTGATCGTTGGAAATGGCTTCGATCACAATCGAGTAGGGCATGACGGTCAAATCTCCTTTAACAAATGTAAAAGCCTTCGTGGCGTTCCAGCGCACATCGCAACCCAAAAGCACGCCGGGCAATAAAATAGGCGGCAGTTCCAATCAGAGCGTGAAAGGTGTTTGTTGACTGATCGTCCGATACCGTCAACTCAGTCGTGTAGTACCCGGCGGCAGAGATCTTGTTATACAAGATGAGTCTGGTTTTATCACTCAGGACCAGCATTGGGATACATTGATTGGCAAATACATCAATGACTTGCGGTGATAGAGGAACATTGTGCCGAACACCAAATTCACCAATCGTCAGCCCAAGTTGAATGCCTTGAAAGGCTCGAATCTGATCCGTATCCAGTTTTTCAAAGGCTTTCAAATCATCAACTTCAAGCTGGAACTGCAACCGCAACCGTTCTTTTGGAGGTCGAATTTTATCAATTCGAAGGTAAATCGCTGAGTCTTCCCCTTTAAACTGATCAAAGGACTGGTTTGGACAATCCCGCTCAACTTCGGCCCAAAACTGAGCCTGGCCAGGGTATACAAAAGCTTCATAATTTTTCAGAATGTGGAGCACATCGTACCGGGTAACTGGTTGCTCGGAATGGAACACTCGGATTTTGTCATACACCAGGGCGGGGACTCCGCTGAAGGCTTCGCGAAAGTTGAAAATCCCGGCCAGCGCCCCATGTTCTTCCTGCACAAATTTTTGGTAACCGAGGTTCAGGGCTCGAACTTTGGGAACCATAGCCGCCAGCTTGCTCAGTTCCACGTCAGGAAGTTCTTTGGTTGCCGTTTCACTCGTGTCTTCAGTTTCGGTGGCGTACTGCTTTCGCTTTCGAAGGTCGAAGGCAAACTCGCGCATCAATTTTGGTGGATACTCAGGCTTCCCTTTGCGAAGTGCATCCACTTCAGATTGAAGCGTTTGCAATCTGACAAGCCGTCCCTGAACTGTTTTCCAGGAAGGTGCTTTTTGGGCGCCGTAAATTTTCTGCAGCAACTGGAACACGGCTTCAACCACAGGCTGGCTTTGCGCGGTCAGGGTTGTGCGTAAATTCTCAAGTCCACGACCAATCTCAAAAAAACCTTCATTCGCCAAATAATCCCAGAAATAGGTCCGTTTGGGGAATGTTTCCGATTGCTCCAGCCGTTCTTTCAATTCATCTCTGGTCAGTACAAGTCCAGCCAGTTCAAGTGTTTCTAGCTTCTCAAAAATCGCTGCATTCACAACACAGACTGCGGTTGAAGCCACTGATTGCTCAGCCTTTTTCACCACTCGCCCAACCCGACCAAGCCGTTGCCAGAATTCATCCGGGTACTGCGCGGCAAAATAAAGGTCGTCCAGCCCTTGCCGGTTTTTGCCAGGACGTGAAAAGTTGTAGCCAATATCAACCGTCGGCGTGGCCAGAATCAGCGGTGACTTGATGGCTTCTTTTCGCAACGAAGCCAAAACCGCCCCCGTCAACGTCGCATATTCACCGGGTTTGAAGCACCGGGTACAGTTTGAAATATCAATCAAAGCTCGTGAAATGATTGCGACATCCCGGCCACTCGCGGTTGAAGCCCGGATTTCAGTCACCCGTTCTTCAACAATGGGCGACAGATGGTTATCACTGGGCACAAATTCAAGCTGAACTTCGGTGGTTGACATTGTCGCCTGTGGATGGCCTGACGGTACTGGTTGCGGAAGAATCCAGCTTGTTTTGATTCCAAGCGCTTCCAGGTTGCGAAAGAAGTTGTCAACTTCCGGTTCCGGCGTCGCCGTCAAAAATGAAAAGCGCCGATTTTCAGCAAAAAACTGAAACTGATGCGAGAGCGCCACAAAGTAAAAAAAGGCCGCTGCCTGTTTGGGATTGTAGTAGTGAAACTCATCCACAATCACATATTGAAAATTACCGATAAAGCCGACCATCAAGTTCCGAAGATCCAACCGACGATAAAGTCCCTGCAAAATGTAGTAAAACAAATCGGGATTGGTCACCAGCACCATCGGGCGTTTTTCGTCGAGATGCCCAGCGACTTTCTCTAAATGCGGCGCAATCTTTGGATCTCGTGGATTTCGCAGGAGATAGTACAAGGCTTCACCCCGCCGCCAGTTATCGGCTTTGTTTGCGGAAATCAACTGCGTCACCACCGATGCGTCCAGCCGAACAACCAGATGCGGCAAGTGGTGTTCCTGTACAAATTCATCCACATCGTCCGCATGTTGCCGAATCAGCTCATTGGTCGGAGCAATCATCAGGGTATTGGAATGTGACTTCTTCATTTCCTCTCGCAGCAAATGCAGAAGTGAAGCCTTCGTTTTCCCTGTGCCCGTCTGATTGGAATTGATCACAATGTGCGAATCGGCAAACGCGGCGAAGTGAGCCTGCTGATGTTCCAACAGAAAATCAAAACCCGCTGCAACCAGTTCGGGCAACAGGTCAACCGCCTGTTTCTGAAATTGGGGTAACAATTTGATTTTAATGGACATACAATACACCACCTGATGAACCGAACAACTCTTTGTTCGTGAAATTGAAAAAAGTTAAGAGTCCCGCCTTTAGGCGGGTTTGAAATCCCAACTTTGATCTCAACTGATGAAGTAAACGCCTGGGAACGATTTTTCCGCCTAAAGGCGGGACTCTTAACTTTCCTGAACCGCCTGAAGGCAGAACTCTTCACTTTTATTGTTCCCCAAACCGAAATTTCATCCCGGCGGGTAACAGGCTTTGATCGTCTAATTTCCACACCGGTCCGCGACAGGTCACGCTTTGTAATACCGGAACCGGGTGAATATTGATCACATTGCACACTTCGATTCTGGTTTCTGCGGGCAAATCCAGCGGGTTGAAATATCCAGTCACCTCATACTTTTCATGTGGCTGGAGAACCGCCCGCCGTTCAACCACATCCAGCCTGGATTTGCTCAAGAATTTCCCCAGCCGAATATATCCAGGCAGGTCGGCTTTTGCTAAACCAAATGCAAAGAACCGGAGTTCCATGCCTCGGGCCATCATTTTGAGCATCCCCTGTTGTGGACGGTTGTTGGAATAGGGCTTTGGTTTGGTTTTGCCACGTTCGGCCAGGTCATACAAAATGGCCCCGTTGGTGTAGGTTGACCAGTAGGTTTCAGTTTGCACATTGAACCGTTCGACCTTAAATCGTGGTCTGGAAACTGGATACGCCGGCGTCACATATACCCCTTGTTCAACCAGCCGTTTCATTTCAGCCGCGTATTGTGGCCGGTGATAGCTGGTGGCATACGGACTTGTCGCCAACCCCAGAGCATAGGTTAAAGCGTAATTTCCAACCAAAGCTTCGGTGAGGTACAACCGGTCTATTTCGCGGCTGGCGAAAAAGGCCGGCTCACACAAAACCAGACGGCAATCAAGCACAGTGGTTTCAGGCATGATGCCTCCTTACGATTTTTCATAACAGGCTTGAAGATCAGCCACAAGTTTGGCCGGGTTCTGGTAGCTTTCGGCCACATCAGCCAGAATCGGTGTCAAATCATTGCCTGAAATCCAGTGCCCACGCCAGCCAAATACTTTTCCAATCAGGCTGGCTGCGGCTCGAACCGCTGTTTCAGCCACGGTTTCAGTCACCAGCGGATGTTGTTTGGATTCAAGCAGATCGTAGGTCGCCTGGGTTAGCTCCAACGTGCTGAAAATCTCTTGTTTGCCGACAGCAATGCCCAATATTTGATTCTTCACCACGCCAATCCGGGTGCCGATAGCGCCATACCGCGAAGATTGCAGAATATTGCCCATCGCATAGATAAACTCGGCGGCGGTCACATCTTTCAGGGTTTCGATGTCTAAAAAATGAGTGCCGGGCCGGACATATTCGCTTGACCCAAGCGACGTCGAGGGCTCGCCGGTTTTCGGATTGCGCATGGTGCTGTTGTCAAACAAGGCATTGAATGTTCGCTCTGACGTGACTTCAGCCGCATCCAGAAGCGAAAAAGCATCCTCGGTCATGACCCGCGAACGCTGAGCGCCGCCGCTACCGACTGCATAGCCATAGAGATAACAATCTGGGCATTTTCCACAAGGGTTCTGGGTATTGAGCAGACACTCTTTGTTATCACCGGCATAGACTTCAAAATCCCGGAGCAATTCCCTTCCCGTGCGGCGTTCCACCGCAGTTTGTTTGCGTTTGCTGATCACAATGCGGTCAATCGGCTGGCCGGTTTTGGTGCCGGAAATCGTGACTTCGCGGCTGAGTGGTTCACCCGAACCTTCAGTCCGAAAAATGGTTTCGCTTTGGGTCGTTCGCAGCAACACCAGGCCGATGTAATGCCCGCGCGGCAGATTTTCATATTTGGCCAGCAAGGTTGACGCAAAAGGTTCTTTGGTTGTGAATGACATACTCGGTGCTCTCCTTATTATATATAGCGGAAATTTATGATTTCGAATCAGCCGCCGCCTGCTTTTTGGCTTCGCTGGCTTTGCGGAGTTGATTGCGCATCAGGGTGGTATAAGCGGCTTTGACCAGCTTTTCATCCCGAATCAGCCGCCGGATGTCGCCGTGAAACCCTTTGGCTAAAAGCTCGTCGAACAATAAATTCGCCCAGGACTCTATTGCCGCTGCCCGTTCGGAACTCATGGCATAGTCAGAGGTGCGTTCGATGTGCCGCAGGACATCTTCAGCCGCCACCAGTCTGAGGAACGCAATTTCCTGACTGGCTTGCCGCCTGAGCAACTGAAAGACAATGTCCATTGGCTTAATCAAGGCGGTGTGGGTCAGGCTTGCCCCACGAATGGATTTTTTCCAGGCAAGTTCAGCCATTTGTTCTAAAATGACCGCAAGCGATACTTCAGACATAGGGTTCTCTCCTTTTGTGCGTTGAAAAACAATCTGTGAAACTTCTTTGAGCCGCTCAGCAATCTGGCCGCCGGTGTTATTGGCTGCCCCTTCATTTTTACTATGGCGCTCAATGGCACGATGCGCGGCAAAAAATGGCCCTAATTCGCCTTCCATCAATGACCGGACCAGATCCGTCAGATCTTCGCCAGTGCCGACTTTGTCAGCGATTGATTTCAGCAGAAACAACACATGAAACACCTCATCGGAGGCCGCCCCAGACAGCGTGTTTTGCGGAATGAGTCCCAACAACGCGCCGGGCAAATCGTCGCAATACAGCTTAATGCCATTGTCTCCTTCGGTTTCCATCATTTCAGCCACCGTCACCGGAGGCACCAGGCTCTGGGTTAAAACCACCCGCTGTCCAAACCGCTGCTGGATATACAGAGCGTATTGCAGCGCAAACAGATAGCGGTCAGTATCATTGTCACCCAGCGCATAAATCGGCAAAGTAACGATATTTCCGATCAGTTCGGAATACATCGGAATCACCAACCCGGTGGCTTTTGGTTTAAACGGCAACTTGAGTTGGTGTGTCTGATCAAACTCACGAGTGATGGCGCGGGTATCAAACAACAGAGCTTTGACATCCACCCCCTGCAACTGACGAAATGTTTTCCGCAATGCCTCGACAAACAATGGCGGAGCAAACGATTCCGGATAAATATGCAGGTAAAACCCTTTGCTCATGGCTGGGGCAAACCCGATTTTCTCAACCAGCAATTGTTCGCGGCAAATCGGGCAGGAATTGCGCTTCGGATCACCCGTTCCAGCCAGATTCCGGTTTGAGAACTGGGCGACAACCAGCCCTTTGGGAACGTCTCCGGCCATCATGACCTGGGCTGGGAGTGGAAGACCACACAGGGAACAGGCTTCTAGCTTCGGATTGCTGTACAAATCCAAATGTTTTTGAAATTGTGTCCGGGTTGGTGTCAGACCGCTCAGGTTCAGAACATTTTCAACGTACTCAGCAAACACTGAACTTCCAGATTGCCCACCTTCATTGCCTCGCAATCCAAGCTTTTCCTCAAATGAAGCCGCCATTTCGGTCAGTCGGTCAAGGAGTTGATGCAACTCATCAGGCACTGTTCGAGCAATGACGTATGCCCGGTCATTGAGTGCATCAAACAACGCCCATTCCGGGTTGACTGTTAAACCACAGGCGGCATAAATCGGCTGCCAGGCATCGTCATACACTTTGTTTTTTCCCTTAAACAACACCGAACAATGGGCTTGCAGAAAGTTATAGGCCACTCGCAGGGCCTCGCCTTTCCGCATTACATCCGGATCACGTGAAAACAAATGCCCATTGTTATCAAACAGCGTTTCAAAACCTTCTTTGGCTCTCCGTTGCGCTTTTTGCTCCATGTCGGCAATCGCTTCGCCTTTGAACGCCCGTCCCAAAATCACAGTTGACGCTGCTTCAAAGGCATCTTTGATTGTCAGTGCCGTGGCAAACAGTTCGGGGTTGATTTTGATCCCTACTGGAGAACCAGTCACAAAATCTTTGGCATTGCCTCCCTTGAGGCGTTTCACCTTGTCAGTCAATCGCTTTGAAACCCGAGTCAGCGTGTCGTTGGCAAGCGTCCCTGGAGCATTCGCTGGGACAAGGTAAAAGGTGCCTTCGCCGTAGTGCAAAAATGGACGCGCCTGGCACTGGACCTGCAATTCTTCGCCAACTGCATTGTGGAGCAGATTGCTGAACGGCCCGCGATATTCATTCAGCCGGTGCCATTCCCACCGATATTGCTGGTCCGAAGCGGCATTCAGGCTGTTGAGAACCTGCATTCGCTTGCGGTCATCGCCAAATTCGCGGGCGACATCAGCCTGATCCGCCAGTTGTAGCAGCGGCACCAGTACCGTTCGTAATCGCTGGCGCGAAACCGGTCCGGCAAGCGGGAGTAAGGCATCCGCTCCCTGATGCAAATGCCCCGAATGAGCCGCAATCAGCCGCCGAATGATTTCGACATTCTCATCGGTTATTTCCAAAATTTGGTCCAGCCCAAACTGGCGCAGGAATGCAGCTACATCGCTGGTATTGGCCACTTTCGAGATGCTCCGCTGCTCAGGGTCAAGCTTGTTCAAGTCGTGGAGCAATGCGGCGCAAATCAAAATTCGTCGCTCAAAGGCAGTACATCCAACAATTTGCGCCGCCAGATCAACCGTGAGCACGACATTGAGCAGGTGAGCATACATGGTTTGCCCGTGATGGATACCCGTCTGGCGAACTTCCACAAGGGACAACATTTCATTGTTGGCAACCGTGGAAAGAAACTCGTCAATTGGGTCTTCCTGGGCTTCAGAAAGGCTAAGAAATTCAAAGATATCAGGCATGGGAACACCTATTCAGAGGTTAGAGGTTGGTGTTTATTGATAACCGCACGGGCAATCCGCACAAATTCATCATTCAGCCACGCTGGCTCCAGAATCGTCGCGTGTTCGGCGTAGGGCATCACCAGATACCAGAGGACTTCTTTGGGGTAAGCCACCTGGAGCGTCAAAATCACGCCGCCGTCTGAGCATTCGATTTTCTTTTCGGTTGAGTGCCATTCCGATTCGAGAATGTAACGGGCAACCGGCTGCTCAAATCGCAACTTCACGATCTGCGGCGGATGTTCGCTCTGGAAGGCCCGAAATGTGAAGCGATGCCGCTCGGTGAAGTTATAAAACTTAATGACATCAAATGAGGGCCCGAGGTCTCCGACGTCCTTGATTCGGCCAAACCGGAGCGTCGCAATCCGATGTTCCTCTGGAATCAACACATCGAGGTAGAGCGCCCTCGCCTGGAAAAAAATCTGGTAGGGCGCAATTTGATACCACAGGATTTTCCCCTGCCAATGGTCATCGTACACAATCTTCACCTCGCGACGCAGACGCTGGGCTTCGAGGATTCGACCCAGGATTTTGGGCTCGGCTTTGAACTGCTTCGCCAGTATGTCGGTGAGCGCCCCTTGCAGCAGCGGGCGCATGACTGGAGGGGCAACGGAGATGAGTTTTTTGATTCCCTCAATTGCATCAAAGGCCAGGACCGTATCACCCGAAGCTGCAAATTGACGGACGGCAAGTATCAAAGCAATTGCTTCCTGGAGTGTCAAGGAAAATGTTGGAAGTACACCTTCCCCTTCCCTGATAAATTTCTGCCGGCGTTTGTCAAAGTGCCAGTTGAATCCAGCTTCGGCCAGGAGGTTCAGATCCTTATAAAAAGCGGATTTCCCAACTCCCAGTCGTTCCCACAGTTCCTGCGGTTTCTGCGCTGGATTGAGGTCGAGTTCCTGAATCAGTTGAAACAGGCGGACAATACGGTGGTTGAGTGTGGAATCGTTCTTCATAGTGAACCCAGTTTACTCCGGTTTGAAACTGAGTCCACGGCATTCATTCGCCAGAGTCCACACCTGTGTGGAAAGACAGCTCGGGCCTGGGACTGAGAGCGTCTTTACATGTGCAGGTTTTTGATTGGGATCTCGTGGGCTGAGACATTGTGTGCATTAGATCGAGCATCCCGAAGGGCTGCCGTTCGGATAGCCGGTCGGTTGCGAGGCTTTGCGAGCTACCACCGGGAAACGGTTCGTTCTCCCAACCCCTCCCCGCTTTGCCCGCACCCCTACGGGGCGCGGGCAAAGCGGGGAGAACCAGGGGTGGCCCTTGGGTCCGGTGGTAGGCCCAAAGCGGCCAACCAACCGGCTATCCGAACGGCAACGCTTCGCGGTGCAAAACCAAAAACCGACACGTGAGCGACAAGCACAAGTCCCGGTGGGTGCGCCTCAAAGCAGGCTTCCACACCGGCTACTTTCCGGCAACCTTCGGGCGAAAACCAACCTTTCCAGAACGGAGATTGTGCAATGGAAATCCCTTCACAAGCGAAAGCTCGAACTCTGTACAGAAACCAAATGATTGCCTTCCGATCATAAACCCTTTATAAAACCCGCCTGAAGGCGGTACTCTGAACTTTTCTCTGAACTTTTGGGACACTGATATGAAAGTAACTTTTTTGGGCGGCGCGGACGAAATCGGCGCTTCGGGAACGCTGGTTGAAATCGGCGGCAAACGGCTGCTGGTGGATTGCGGCGTTCGACACCACAAACGTGACGGAGAGACTCTCCCCTGGCTGGCGGCGGTCCAGGATGCTGGTGGCGTGGATGCCATCGTCCTCACCCACGCCCACATGGACCACAGCGGGGCGCTCCCGGTCGCGTCGCGCAGTTTCAAAGCGCCGATTTTTATGACCGCGCCAACCCGCGACATTGTTTCCGTTCTGCTCACCGACGCCACCAAAATTATGGAGCAGGAATACGAACGCGAAGGCGAGATGCCGCTGTATAATGCAGCCCTGGTCGAAGCCACCATCGCCGCCACCCGCAAAGTTTCGTTTCTGGATCCGGTTCGCATTTGCGAAGGTGTTTCCGCAACGTTTCACCCGGCAGGCCATATTCTCGGCGCTTCATCAGTCGTTTTTGAAAGCGCCGAAGGTTCGCTGATGATTTCGGGTGACATTTTTGCCACCGACCAGTTGACCGTGCCGGGGCTGATGGTGCCGCCGCTCCGACCGGATGGCATGATTTTGGAATGTACCTACGGCAACCGGCTCCACGTCAACCGCTCGATGGAAGAAAAACGCCTGATTGAACAACTCAACGCCGTTATCCAGCGCGGCGGCACGTCCCTGATTCCAGCTTTCGCCGTTGGACGCTCACAGGAAGTCCTCTTGATCCTCCTGCGTGCCATCGAACAGGGCAAACTCCCACGCGTTCCGATTTTTATTGACGGCATGGTGCGTTCGGTTTGTAACATTTATGCGCCGTACAAAGACTGGTGTACCCGCTGGCTTCGCAAACGAATCAAGGATCTCGGCAACCCGTTTACTTACCAGGGCAGCCCGGCGGTTGTGGTGCGCAACGCCCGCGAACGCGAACGAGCCGCCGAAACCGCTCCGGCGATTATTGTGGCTTCTTCGGGCATGCTCAGCGGTGGTCCAAGCCAGTTTTATGCCGGAAAGCTGGCCGAAGATCCCAAAAATCTGATTGCGCTGTGCGGTTACAACGACGAAGAGTCGCCCGGACGAAAGCTCCTGGAAGTCGCCGAAGCCGGCACCGGCGAGTTGAAACTGGGCGAACGCACCATCACACCCAAATGCACCATCGGGATGTATCGCCTGAGCGCGCATTCCGACGCTTCAGAACTGGCCGCCGAAGCACGGGCGCTGAATCCGAAACAATTGTTCCTGGTCCACGGCGAAGACGGCGCCCGCGAATCGCTCGCCGATGACCTCAAAAAAGAACTCAAAAGCAAAATCTTCCTGCCGGAACTGGGCACCGAAAGCTGGATTGTTCGGACCAACGCCCAGGTCGCCGGTGGACTCGCCCCGAAAGAGATTTTTCAAGCTGAATCAACGGATGAAACTGATTTCAGCGATGACGGCGAACCACTGGCGGTGTTGCTGACGCTTGATGACCTGCCGACACTGGCCCGGATGCTCCTGGACCGCGACGGAGCGAAGAAATCCTACACGGTGCGCGAATTGATGCGCACGTGGGGCTATGCCAAATCGCAAATGACAGATGATGAAGCAGATCGGATTGACAAGTTGATCAATCGGCGGGAGTCTCCGTTTGTGCGCGATAAACGGCGGATGTATCTCTACGCCGTGAACCCGCCATTGCTTGATTTGTATGGTCTGGCGGTCGAAGAACAACCGTCAGGCCCAATGCCGATTGCGGTCATGCTCAAACAGATTGATCAGGTCTTGCCTGCGGAATCAGGACTGTACCGCAAAAGTTATGTAGACGCCGAAAAGTCGGTTCGGCTCTCGTTTTACTTCCCCAAAATCGCACAGGGTGAATATGCCGAAGCGATTCAGTGGCTGGAAGACGTGACGGGGTGGACATTTTCGGTCAACCCGGAGCCCAATTTCCAGCGGATGAAAGAAGTCATCGGCGAATTGATTCCAGCAGACTGGCAATTGATCGGAGATCCTTCAATCCGGCGCGAGACTGAACATGTCACCGCCCTTGTCGCCCAGATTCCCAACGCTGAATACAAAGAAGAACTCTGTGACACGTTTGCCCGGCAGACGGGCTACACGCTGGACATCGCGGTGGCGGAAGGCAAAGCGCGGCAGGTTTCGCGTCCAGTCGGTGCTGACGGGACACACTCCGTTCAACCAGTGATGGAACTCAATCAGGCGTACCAGCACATCAAACACCATTTCGAGCAGGAGCCAAACCAGCCGCTCAAAGTCGGGATGAAATCGGACATCACGGGAAAATACATCGAAATTGCTTTTCTATCGGCGATTGTCGGCAACTGGTATCTCGAAGACCTGACCCGGCTCCAGGAAGAAACCGGCTGGGAAATCCGGCTCAAACCAACGACGGATGAATACAAAATCAAAGAACTCGCCCGCCAGATGTGCGCCAGATGGAAAATCGTGCGCGGCCCAGGTCTTGCCCCCGGCGAAACCGAAGTCAAAGTCTGGGTGACTGACATTTTATCGGATGAAGAAGAAAAAGAGTTGATTGACGAGTTTTACTACCAGACCGGATTTGAGCTATATGTTGAGATTAAAGGGGGTTAGTCAGTAGTCAGTAGTCAGTAGATGATAAGTCAGTAGTCAGTAGTTTAGATTTAAGCCTCAGTAGTTAGATTTCAGGCCCGAAGGGTCGTTGTGTAATAGCCGTGGTGCGCAGCCCACGGAAATCAGTATTTAGATTTCAGACCCGGAGGGTCGATGTGTAATAGCCGTGGCGCGCAGCCCACGGGAAATCAGTATTTAGATTTCAGGCCCGAAGGGTCGTCGTTCAATAGCCGTGGCGCGCAGCCCACGGGAAATCAGTATTTAGAGCGTGTCGCAGAACTCAATCTGTAAAAATCCAACCGGGTTTATTGAGAAGTTGGTGGGGTTGGAAGAGAA
>JACQXX010000147.1 GCA_016208495.1 Acidobacteriota bacterium
AATATCCCTTTCCGATCCCAACTCTGTAACGTAATCACTGCCCGCCCGATTAACGCGCCAAATTCGCGTGGTTTGTATATATTCATACATAGCTTTATATAGCAACAAAATATAAAATTCAAGAACTATTCTAGCTCTTTTCGGTGTTTTCTTCCGTAACCTTCGGCAATATTTGCAGGAACTGAAACCGCCGCTCGCTGAATTTGACTGATCAATCCAAATTTTTCCTCCGAGGGAAAAGACCTGGTAATCTGATAAATTGATTCAACTAAATCAATGCTTTTTCTCCAAACTTCTAAATCACGGTAAGTTTGCAACATAAATGAGCCTCCAAAACATTAAATTTGGAAGCAAATAGGCAAGCCTCATTCCATAATTTGTTAAATCTCAATTTACTGGATGTTCGAAAACCCCGAACCCCGAACCCCGAACCCCGAACCCCGAACCCCGAACCCCGAACCCCGAACCCCGAACCCTCTATTCACTCTTCTCCACCTGCTCGACCAGATCCAGAATTTCGTCAAATTGATAGTTTTTGACCATGGCTGTCAACTCAACGGCCAGTTCCGGGTTCAGATGACGAATGGTTTCAATCAACCGGGTCGCGGCTTCAGTATCTCCGATGGTCAGGGCATGAGACAATTTTTGGATTTCGACCAGCGGCAACCGGGCCAGATCATCCACCCTGATTTCACCCGAGGCTGGTGTTGAGAGGGGTGAGGTATCTTCTTCGGAATCATAGACATATTCAAGCTTGAGGTGATGGGCCATTTTGTCGAAGGCTTCATTTTCACGAAATGGTTTGGGGAGAAAATCGTCGCACCCGGCAGCAAAAATGGCTTCCCGGTCATGCTCAAACACACTGGCCGAGAGCGCAATGATTTTTCGATGGAATTGCCCATTCGTTGCGGCAAGTTTTTGGTTTGATTCCTGCTCCTGTTCACGGATTTTCCGTGTTGCCTCATAGCCATCCATCACCGGCATGCGAATGTCCATCCAGATCAGATGTGGATTCCACTCCGCCGCCAGTTCAACCGCTTCCTTCCCGTTCACCGCTTCCCGGAGCTGAAACCCAATCGGAGTCAGGAGTTTGATCAGCAGCGCCCGGTTCTCATATTTGTCATCCACGACCAGAACTCGATAGGGTGGGCTTCCTGGCGCCAACCCAATGACTCGGCGTTCTTCATTTCTGACCAGTTCGCCCGACACTCGTTCCAGTTCGACGGCAAAGGCAAAGACCGAACCTTTTCCATAGGTACTGCGAACGGTGATATCTCCGCCCATCAACCGGGCGAAATTGGAACTGATGGCCAGCCCAAGCCCGGTGCCTTCAGCCGATTTCTGACCGCTTCGGGTTTGGACGAACGGTTCAAACAATTGTGGAATTTCCTCGGGTGTAATTCCAACTCCAGTATCCTGGACTTCAAAATACGCGGTACCGCCACTCCACCGGGCCCGCAAGGTGATGCCGCCCGATTCAGTAAATTTGACCGCGTTGCCGAGCAGGTTGATGAGAATCTGGCGTAACTTCCCTTCGTCCCCCCGCACAAACTGGGGCACGGAAGGGTCAATTTCAAACAACAACATCAGGTTTTTCGCCTGGGTGCGCACACGAAACATTTCCTGCAAGGTTTGGAGCAATTTTTGGAGATCAAATGGCTGTTCAGAAAGTGTGATTTTTCCGACTTCGATTTTTGAAATTGAAAGCACATCGTTAATGAGTCCAAGCAGGTGCTCACCGCTCCGCAAAATAATGCTCAGGTTTTCCTGATCTTCGTGATCACGCGTTGACCGGCGCTGCATAATCTGCACAAACCCAAGGATAGCATTGAGCGGAGTGCGCAACTCGTGACTCATATTGGCCAGAAATGTACTTTTCGCCCGGTTGGCGTCCAGAGCTTTTTTCTCGGATTGAATGGCATCTTCTTTGGCGGTCAGGGCCTGACGCTCGGACAGCTTTAACTTATCCACCGTTTCCGCCAGTTCAGTTGCTTTGCGTTGGATTTCATGCTCTGAAAACTTGAGCTGGTTAATGGTTTCAGCCAGACGGGCAGTTCGTTCCCTGACTTTGGCTTCGAGTGCTTCGTTGTGACGCTTCAGGGATTTCAACCGGAGCCGAACGCCTCCGACCATCAGCCCCAAAATTGATCCAAAGACGAGCAGGTACGCCCAGGTGGTCTGATAGAAATACGGCTTGAGCGTAAATGTCAGGGCATCTCCGGTTTCATTCCAGACGCCGTCATTGTTACAAGCCCGGACCCGAAACCGGTAGGTGCGCGGCGGCAGATTTGTATAATAAGCCCGTGTCAGGGTGCCCGCCTCAACCCAATCGTGGTCATAGCCTTCCAGCCAGTATTGAAACCGGACCTTTTCGGGCGCCGCAAAACTTAAACCGGCAAAATGGAATTCAAACTTGTTTTTCCCAGGACTCAACATCAGGGATTGGGCACGATCAATTGGCTGTAAATCAACGATGAATTTTTCAATGATGACGGGAGGCGGGGTTTCATTGAGCTTGATGCTGGCGGGGTTGACCATACTGACACCCGCCGTGGTCGGAAACCACAACCGGCCATCGTGAGCCTTAAACCCGGCGGGATAGGCCGCCGCCGTACATTGACTGCTGGCCATTCCATCCGATTTTCCATAGGACAGGATATTTAACTGACTTATCTTTTTGTCCAAATAGTCTGCGAGTGCCTGACGGCTGACTGAAAACACGCCGCGGCTGCCACTGCCCCACAACTGGCCCACATTGTCTTCCAGAATTTGGAAAACGGCATCGTTGATCAATCCGTCTTTTGAGCTGATGGAAGCAAACTTTCCGTCCCGATAGCGTGAAATGCCGGCGTTGGTTGCAATCCACATCACGCCGTCAGCGTCCTCATGAAATGACCATATCTGATCGCTTGCCAGTCCATCTTTGGTGGTGATAACCGAATATTTACCATCTTTGAGACAGGTTACCCCACCGCCAAACGTGCTGATCCAGAGTGTATGGTCACGCGATTCATACAGTGCGAAAATGACATTGCGGGCCAACCCGTTTTCAGTGGTCACGGTGGTAAAAACACCATCCCGATACCGATTCAAACCTCCGCCATAGGTACCAATCCAGAGTGTGCCTTCATGATCAACACACAAGGCGCGGATGGTATTGTGGTTCAGGCCATTGGCCGTGGTGTAGACCGTAAATTTGCCATCACGGAAGCGACACAATCCGCCAACATCAGTCCCAACCCACAGATTGCCTTCCTTGTCTTCACACAGGGCTCGAACAATATTGCGGCCCAGGCCATTTTGCGTGGTATAAGCCCGCCAGACACCCTGTTCATAACAATTGAGGCCACCCCCAATGGTGCCAACCCATAACCGGTGTTGACTGTCTTCAAAAATGGCCCGCGTGTCGTTGCTGGAGAGCCCTTCCTTTGTCCCGAAAGTGGTTAATTTTCCATCTTTAAATCGAACCAGCCCGCCATCAGTCCCAACCCACAGATTGCCTTCACGGTCCTCCCACAATGCCCGGACGACATTGTTGGGCAGGTCTTCCTTCATGGTGAAAACCGAAAGTTTTCCGTTGGTAAACCGCAACAATCCGCTGCCGCCGCTGCCAATCCAGAAATTCCCATCCCGGTCTTCCAAAAAGGAAAGCAGCGGGTCGCTCAACACACCACTGGTCACATTGAGCGTTTCAAGTTTGTCATCTTTGAATGAGCACAACCCGCCACGACCAGTGCCAATCCACAGCACCCCATCACGGGTTTCAAACAGCGACAGGAGCGAATTATCGGCCAGCCCTTCGCGAGTGGTGTAAGTCGTGATTTTGCCATTTTGAATCCGGTTCAGTCCGCCATTGGTGGTTCCGACCCATAATATCCCTTTGGAATCAACCGTAAGTGACCGGACATAATCGCTTGAAAGTCCATCTTTGGCTGTGATTTTGGTGATCTCTCCCGTGGAGTGAATGCAATTCACTCCGCCGCCATCGGTTCCAATCCACAGATTGCCCGATTTGTCGAAAGCCAGGCAAAAAATGTAGTTATTGGCAAGTCCCTGCAAGGTTGAATATGTCAAAAACCGCCCCTGGTCGTATTTCACCACCCCGCCACCATTGGTTCCAACCCACAGGGCTCCGTCCGTTCCTTCAACCAGCGTCAGGATTCCATTGACTGAGAACGCTGGTGTGGTGCGGCTGTCAAAGGTCGTAAACTCAAGTCCATTAAACCGCACCAGTCCTTCATACGTCCCCAACCAGATGTAGCCGTCCCGTGTCTGGACGATGGTGGTAACTGAAGTATGGGGCAATCCATCCTGCCAGACCCGCTGGTTGTATTGAGTGATGGCTTTATTTGGATCTAATCCAAACACCGGTGATGTTGCGCAAGCCAGTGTGAGAATCAATCCAATGAGTCCGCAAAATAAGATGCGCATTTTGACCATGTTGCCGTGACAATGGTGGTGCGTGATCGCAAATTGGTCTACCTGGGGTTTTGACTCAGGTGAACCGCGGCTTCCTTTCACTTTGCATTTGTGAATCAGAGAACCTTGAGTTCCTGTTTTTCCACAAACATTGGAACCGGCGACTGGAAACAACCCAACCGCTGGTCTCGACTGAGAGACAAGGTTTTTTCACCAACAACCAAATGAAAGTTCTTTCCGCCATAGAAGTCACTGGTGGCAGACAAAATCAATTTCAGAATGTGTTCGGCAATCAAAGTTGCGAGTAAGGTGGCAGGAGCCATTCTACTCAGAAGGTGAGAATTCGTTAAAGAAATTTCCAGAAAAAACGCAAAAAAATGTAGTTCAGGGTTCGGGGTTCGGGGTTCAGGGTTCGGGGTTCGGGGTTCGGGGTTCGGGGTTCGGGGTTCGGGGTTCGGGGTTCGGGGTTCGGGGTTCAGGGTTCGGGGTTCAGGGTTTTCGAATTTATGTCCTTTATGTCCTTTTTCTCTTTCTCACCACTTTCTCTTTCTCACCGCCCGGTACCTTACCCTTTCCCAGTCTCAATTTTCCTGAGCGCCTTGAGCAGGTCTTTGAGCATATCGAGGTTTTTTAAGGTCCGGTCAAGCTGGGTTGAAATTTTGGTCTCAACGCCTGGCGTGGTTGAGACTTCGCGAGCCAGTGACCGCACCATCGGCAGCAAGGCACTTTCAACATTGACCAGCATTTCATTGAGCAGGTCATACACACCCGGCGAGAGGGTTTGCACAATCGCTGTTTTGGCGCTGGTGGTGGCCAGTTTTTCAAGTGTTTGATCCAGCTTGTTGAGATAGGGTGCCAGTTCAGCGCCGTTGGTCGTCGCACTTTTGACTTCAATTGATGGTGGAGTCGCTTGATGAGTTATAACTTTTTCCAATCCGGAAGCCACCGAGTTGAGCAGTGAAGTCAGCGTTGGATCCGTGGCCGGGGTTGTTTGCATTCGCCGCAGCACATTCAACGTTTGGTCAAGTTTGGTCAAATAGGTTGAAAGGTCGTTGCTTCGGGCAGATTGTTCGGTTTGCAGTGCCGTTACTGAATGCAAGCTCGTCAGGGCAGCGCAAATGTCTTCAAGCCGTTCGGAAACCAACCCAATTTGGCCAGTGACTTTCACCACCGGATCATCATCTTTGCCACCCATTACTTTGACCCGTGCAAATCCGCGTTTGATTTCGTTCCAGCGGCTGGTTTGTTCCGGGGACATCCGCCCGCGCAACTCGGCCAGTTTGAGCAGGTTATGCTCAGCACTGGTGGTCAGGGTTTGCGATTCGCCAAGGTAGTGATCATCCAGCAAGTTTTCCAACTCATCCGGATTCATCACCGCCACGACTTTTTCGGCCAGCTTGTTCATATTCCGATAGCTTCCCTGGAGCTTGAACGGCGGCTCGGTTCGGTAGGCGTCATCTTGAGAAGCCGACCGGATGTACTGCTGGTTGACCTTGAGCACCGTCTGTTGAATCTGGAGCAGGTTTTTGAAAACACTGACGATTTCGCCGATTTCAACGCCGGAATACCCATGCGAAAGCTGGTCGCTTTGGACCGCCTCACCTTTGGCCATTTGGACCAGTTTGTACACATCACCCGGTTCACGGGTTGTCAGCGGTGCCAGGACACGGTTTGATGTCAGCGCATTCTCCAGATAACTCAACTCAAACAGTGTTTCGCGACCTGTCAGAACATCGCCTAAATTGTAGGTATCAGACCGGTTGGCCAGCATATCCGGAATCTGGAATTTCTGGCCGGATTCGGTATACGGGTTTCCAGCCATACAGACGCAAAATCGTTTTCCGCGCAGGTCGTAGGTTTGCGTCTGACCATTCCAGACGCCTTCAATTTTGCGCTGGGCGTCACACAGGGAAATAAATTTTTGGAGAAATTCGGGATGTGTATGCTGGATGTCATCTATATAGAGCATCACGTTGTTGCCCATTTCGAGCGCCAGGTTGAGTTTCTCGATTTCCTGGCGAGCCGTGGCATTCGGAGCTTCCATCGGATCCAGTGACGTCACTTTATGCCCGAGTGCCGGTCCATTGATTTTCATAAACACCAGCCCAAGTCGGCTGGCAATGTACTCCATCAACGTCGTTTTCCCGTATCCGGGCGGTGAGATCAACAGGAGCATTCCCATCAAATCGGTGCGTTTCCCATCACCAATCACTCCAATCTGTTTGGCCAGATTGTCACCAATCAGCGGCAGGTACACATCATTGATCAACCGGTTGCGCACAAACGAACTCATCACTTTTGGCGTGAATTCATCCAGCCGGAGTCGTTCCCGTTCCTGTCGCAACAGGGCATGACGCTGCTCCTGATAGGCCCGAAATGTGGGAACTCGGTCGGTTCGAAACCGTCCCAATCGCATCAGAAATTCATCGAGTCGAACCATCAACCGGCGCTCGGACAGTCGAGGATGCTGTCCCAGGAGTCCATCCACAACCAGTCCCGGAATGGTGCTGCTTTGCACTCGCTCCAGCCGGCCATCAGTTAACAGCAACGCCACGGCTTCGGCTACTGCCAGCCGGGTTTCAACGACTTTTTCAATTGTGGCGGTGGCGACAAACGCATCTAGCCAGGCACTGGCCAGACGGTAACTCTGCCCCAGATCACCTCGCAGTTCGGCCAGATCCTCAGCGAATGTCTGCCACTGACCATTGAGGTTGAGATGATCGGTAAAGGACTGACTGAGAGTCACGGCTTCGCCGCTGGTCACAAATACCCGGTCTGGTCGGCAAATTTCTTCAAACAAATAGGTTCCGGCAAACTGTATGTCCTGGTGCTGAAAGGGAATGGAATGAGCTGTCAAGAACCCGGATATGGCCACACTCAACTCGCCAATGAGTGATTCAATCGCGGGAGTGGAACCAAACGCAGTTCGTAACCGGGCCAGACTTCGAGCCTGACGCCCCCATTTTTCGCGCTTCAAATCATCCTCCAGAAATGCCCAAAACAGACAGGCCAGCGCCCGCGGCCCCGGTGCAAACCGCAACCGGCCTGCGGTTCGATAGAGTTGCAAAACCCTGGCCAAAATCAAGGCGGCATCCGTATCGTGGATGCCGCGTTCATAGCCTTCATCATAGCGGGTTTCAGCATAGGCTCTGACCGCGCCGATGAGACCTGTTTCCGAGAGTTCGGCATCGCGCAGCTTTTCCAAACTCAAATGATGGTTCCCGGATTCGGCATCAGACAGCAGGCAAAAGGCGAGATATTCACTCCGGTACACGTCTGGCGTTTCCGAAACCAGTGATTGCTCCCACAATTCGCGAGTGGCGTCAAATCCAGCATCTGCCACTGGTTGAAAGAAATCGGTCCCGCTCAAATGAAACATCATCACGCCCTGGCGCGGGAGCATGGTCAGTTCAAGCGGCTGGGTGTTGACGCTCAAGCGGTGGCGTCCAAATTTCACCACCGCCGCGCCCTCAAACAAGTCCTGCCGGTCGCGCAGGACCCGCAAGGCATCTTCGCGGGTGGATTTCAGTCGTGATTCAACTTCGTCGGCTTTGACGCTGTCTTCGAGTTTGCGCAAGGCGTCAACCAGCTCGCGGACTTTGGCCACCATTTGATCAGCCGCGAAATAGGCGTTTAATTCATCGGCGTTTTTAAAGGTCGAAAGGCGGCGTTTGATTCCCTGCAACACGCGATCTGCGGCCTGAAACGTGTGTTCGGCGCGACGCTGGCGCTGTTCCACCAGCATTTGTCGTTTGGCCTGGAAGGCTTCCATCACGTCATCGCGTTTTTCAGCCAACTGAATCTGAAACTCATCAAATTCGCTGAACCGGCTTTCGATTTCTTCCAGCCTGAGCAGGAGCGTGCCCATCTGGGCATCACACTTTTCGGGTGAATCAGCCAGGCTGATCGCACTGGAAACACTCTGAGCAAAAAGTTTGAACTGGGCGCCAAATTCGGCCACGCTTTCCCGCGACAGCAGCTCCTTGCGGCGGGCTTCGACAATCGCACGCGCGCGGTTGAGCCCACCCATCACCTCGGAAATGTCTTCCAGGATTTTGGTTCTGACCAGCGTGTCGTCAATCTTTAAGCCGCCGATGACTTCGGTGAGTAAATCGAGTTCGTCCCCGATTTGCTTGACCGTAGTGCGAAGCGGGTTGATGGCGAGCACCGTGGTCACTGGTTCAGCCTCGGCCACCAGTTTGGCAATTTTGAGATGGTAGGGCTGAAGCGCTTTGTCGCCTCTCAAAAATTCAACGGCTCTGGTACTGACCCGGTCAAATTGCGCGACAACCTCTTGCTCTAGCTTTTCCAACTGGGACAGGTCTATGTAGCGAACTTCCCGAAGTGAAATCAAATGCCCACGCTGCCCGCGCAATTGCGTCAGGGCGTTGACATACGCATCCAGGGTTGTCCAGTTGGTCAGCCTCAGCGAACCAATCAGTTCGCGCAGCCCGGCAGTGGCTTTTTCGGTTGCCTCGGCAGCCTGTTTACGTAATTCCTCAACCTTTTCAAATTCATCAACGATCAACTCCGCCGTTGCCCGAATCTCGGTCAGAAGGGTGCCAATATTGCTCGCCTGGTCGTTATCAAGCCAGAAATAACTGTCCAGCGTTCGGCTGACCGTGGCAATCAGGTCTTCGTAGACCTGGGTGGTGGGAATTTGCTCGACAATTAACTTTTGAATACTGAGTGCATCGGAAATACCGCGCACCAGTTCAGCGTTCCCGATGCTTTCCAGAAATGTTCCGGTTGAGGGTGCGGCGGCGGCATATTCGTCACTGGTAAAGGGCGTCTGCCAGATTTGCATCGGATGGACGCGAGTGGGTTCGGCCTGCGCCTTGAGTACCACCAGTCGGCCATCATCAAACTTGCTGTACCCGTGACAATCAATCGGCAGCGCGACTTCTTTGCGAATCTTGTTGTATGGCAGTAAAACATTCCGGCCTTCGTCCCGGCGGTGAAAGATATAGAGCACGTCTTCGCCGTTGGGTGAGCGCACCATTCGTTTGTATTCCATTCCGGTGCTTTCGCCATAGGTTTTGTACTCGCCGGATTGCAGATAATACCCGCCGGGGAAAATGATGCCGTGGTCTTCGGGAAGCTGGACACACGCCTGGCCAATTGCATCAATGCGAACCACGGTTTTGGTTCGGAGATTAAAGACAAAATAGCGGTAGTGTTTTTCACGAAACGGCAGAATTTTAAGCAGAATCAAACCGCCCAGTTTGGCAAAATATACCTCGGCATCATCAAGCGACTGGCGCGGGTCTTCGACCGGTTCTTCATAAATGCCAGTGCCGGATTCGGTGTTATCTTCGATTTTAATGGTCAGGTTGCCACCGATGGTTTCGACAAATACCTGATCGAGAATTGAAATATGCGGAAACTTCCCGCCAACCTGATCTTCACGGGTGGTTTGGGTCCACACAAAGTCGTGAGATGGCGGATAGACGTGATCTCGCTCGCCCCGATTATCGAGGTACGTCACTTTTCCTTTCGGATCAACCGCCCAGCGAAAAACCTTGATGTCTTTGAGCAGCGCCCCAGTTTGGAAAATGGCCAGGATTTTCCCTTCGACAACTCGAAGTTGCAGCAATCTGGCTTCTTTGTAATAGCGATAGAGTTCCTGAAAGTCCTTCACAAACTGTGGGTGACTCAGGAAATCCTCATCTGACCCCGGAGGAACGGGTTGAAAGGCAAAACCGGTTTCCGTTTTTTCAAGCCAGTGCAGACTCAACACATCTTCGACATTGGTTTCCGTCTTCAGCCCAATAAAGACGTTGTAGCCAAAGAGCATATACCGCCCGGCGTTGATGATGTCGCGCGCAATGCAATTGTGGACGGTGCGAATGCGTTCGCTGCCGATGATGGCCAGCTCTGAGCTACCGAACAAGTCCAATCGCCGCTGATTGAGCGCGTTGGTTTTCTCAGCCACAATCTTCGCCTGAGCCAGCAACCGGTCGCGAATGACCTCGTATGTGCCGCGATCAATTTCCTGGCCACCTGTGGTTGGAGGAATGTGTGGTGTGGTCATAGGTCTTCGGGTTCAGGGTTTGGAAAACAGGGTTCAGGGTTCAGGGTTCAGGGTTCAGGGTTCAGGGTTCAGGGTTCAGGGTTCAGGGTTTTCGATTTTATGTCCTTTTCGTCCCTTTGGTCCTTATTCCTTGAACAGCGGTACCCTGTTTTTTCAAACCCTGAACCCCGAAACCCGAAACCCTGTTTTCATCCAACTTTCAAATTATCAACGCCCAGGTCCTTTGCGGCCTCAAGCAACTCCTGAAGCCTGGCTTTCTTGCCGTCGTCAATTCCATTTGACAACAGATAGGTCAAAATTCCCGCCAGTGTCAGGTCTTTGAGATTGACCGGCAAGCCCCGCTCGTTTTCAAGCATTGTTTGGACGGAACTGACCAGCCCCTGAGCGGTTTCGCTCCGGTTCACCACACCGTCAATCGTTTTCCCGAGCGTGATGCCGTTCAAGATCCGCTGCGAAAACAAAGCATCGCCACCCACAATGTCAATTTTGGCGTTTTGGAGCGCGGCAGCCAGAACTTTGGCCTGGGCTTCGGCAATTGCCTGTTGGGCCTGTAATGCTTGAAGCTCAAGGATGCGTTCGTTTTCAAGCCGCAATCTGAATTCTTCGTGGGTCCGGCTGGCTTCGTCGAGCACCTTCATCGCTTCGGCTTTCTGGGCAATCCCGGTGGCTTCCGATTCATATCGCTGTCGGGTGACTTCGGCTTCAGCCAACCCTTTGTTGCGCAGGTTTTGGGCTTCAGTCGTGCCAATTCCAAGCTTGATTTCGGCTTCGGTCGTGCCTTTGTCCCGAATCACCTGGGCTTCAGCCGCGCCTTTTTCACGCATCACTTTGGCTTCAGCCAGACCATATTTTTCAAGCACCTGAGCTTCGGCGTCTTTGACCTTAACCTGAGCCAGACCAGCGGCGGCAGCTTCGGCCTGAACTCCTTCGGCCATTCGGAGCCGGGCCTTGGCTTGTTTGTCAGCAATTTCATATTCGGCTTCGGCAAAGGCAAGTTTTTCTTTCACTTTGAATTTTGAAGCCATTTCAGCGCCTTCCGCCGCCTTGAGGTCTTTGATCAATTTTTCCTGGGCCTCGCCTTCGGCGGTAATCACAGCGGCTTCCCGGATGCGTTTGGCCTCTTCGACCACCCGCAATGCCTTGATGACTTCTTCCTGCTCGGCCACGGTTTTATCAACCGCAATGCGTTCACAGGTGACTTCGGCAATGGCCTTGCGCTGTTCTTCGAGGTCTTTTTCCTTGGAAATGCGTTGCAATTCGACTTCCCGTTCACGGGCAATGGCTTCAACGGCCTGTTCGCGTTTGACGCGTTCGGTTTCAACCACGATGACGCGTTCGCGGTTCTTTTGGGCGACTTCCACCTGGCGCTGTTTGTTTTGCTCGTTGATGGCAATTTCCTCATCAGCTTTGATCCGGGCCAGTTCCGATTTGAGGCGTTCTTCGGACTGTACTTTTTGAATCTCGGCCTGTTCGCGGGCAATCACGGTTTCGATTTCGCGCCGTTGCTTGGCGGTGGCATCGGCCTGCTGCCGGTCAAGTTCCAAAATGGCTTCGGCTGCTTCGACATCCTGTTTCTTAATCTGTTTCTTGCCATTGTTGGTATATTCGTTGGTCCGAATGTGCTCAATCGTGGTCAGTTCGGTGATTTTGCGAATGCCCTGGGCATCAAGGATGTTGTTGCTGTCAAGCGAGTTGAGCGGTGTTTGTTCTAAATAATCAATTGCGGCATCTTCGAGGACATAGCCATTGAGGTCGCGGCCAATGACTTCGACAATTCGATCCCGGAATTCATCGCGCTTGGTATAGAGGTCCACAAAATCCAGTTGCTTCCCCACGGTTTTGAGGGCTTCGGAAAACTTGGCGCTAAAGAGTTCTTCAAGTGTTTTTGGATCCGAAGCGCGTGCGCAGCCAATGGACTGCGCCACCTTGACCACGTCATCGCGAGTTTTGTTGACCCGCACAAAGAAGGTTACCTTGATATCAGCCCGGATGTTGTCTCGACAAATCAACCCCTCCTTGCCCCGGCGGTCAATTTCAATCGTCTTTACTGAAATATCCATAATTTCCGACTTGTGAAAAATCGGCATCACGATCATCCCGGTGAAGGTCACTTCTGGTTCGGGCCGCATTTTGTTGACGATGAGGGCTTTGCCTTGCTCAACTTTGACATAAAACTTGGCAAAGAGCGTCACGGCGCCAAGAACAATCAGCGCCAAAATACCAACGACGGCAAACGTAATAATGGGACTCATTGGGCCTCCTCCTTGTGTCGAGTCCGCCTGGTTGGAGCGTCGGGCTCCGATGAACCTTCTGATGGATGATGAGTGGATGTGCCAACACCGCTCATCACTTTCGCCAGCGTGTCATCCAGCGGAGAAATGTGAAAAACTTCGTCTTTTGCGCAATAGTCAATAATGAGGGCACGTGAACCACGTGAGAGTCGGTTGTCCTCAGCGCATCGGACCTGGATCAAAACACCGCCCGTGGTATCCACTTCAGCTTGACCAAATTTGGAATCCACCCGAAGCGTGGTGACGGTGCAGAGTTTTCCAATCAGCGACGTATTTTCCTGGGCCAGATGCGCTTTAAAGAATTTTCGAAACGGTCGCAGTATAACGCCGCCAGCCAATCCCGCAATCACAAGCGAAGCGAACCCGACACTGGTCCCAGTGACCCACCCTGGAATCCCCCAGTTGGTAAGCGCTTTTTGGAATGGTTGGGCCAGCAGCGAGATGGTCCAGGCCAGAAGCAAAAAAATGCTCAGCGAGATGGTGAGTGGAACGGTTCCAATTCCTAGAAAATTGAGAAAATCATTCAGAAATTCGTGGCCATCGCCATCTGGACCGTCAATGTCTCCGGCATCCACGTCCACATCCACGTCCACATCCACGTCCACATCCACGTCCACATCCACGTCCACATCCACGTCTGCATCCACTTCCAGATCAAGGACGTCAATACCGATAGCCCCAACCACCACAAACAGCCAGTAGAGGCAAACCACCGACAAAAGCGCGCTGAAAATCACCGTGGGATAGGCCAGCACAGCGTCCAGAAACTCTGCCATAGATTACCTCTCAGCGTTGGTTACCGTGGGGGCTGCTGATAAACAACAAACTGCAAACCACGATTTACAGGAAATGAGCATTTTTGTTTTCATTACCAGTTATATTCAAGCAACAAGGTGATACTCAAATGTAACCTATTAAAAGCTCTGACACCACCAGATAACTATCAAGCAACCTATTTTCAATCAATATGTTACAGCCTTATTTCTTTTGACTGCCAGTCCAGTTCTCTTCTATCGCATCTGTTTTTCACCAATCTCAACGAATGATTTACTCGATGTTACGAAAGTGTATCATCAATTTCAGATACCAGAATCTCAATTGGAGCAACAGTTTTTGGTTCCGGCCACTCAGGGTTGAAGGAACCTTCCAGAGTTGGCGGCAAACCAAGTTGCTTCAAAATCTGGTTTTCCACCCCTGTTTTGAGTTCGGTGGTAAGCTGAACCCTGTCAGCAAACCGGACCCGGATCCTGGGTCTTGGGGTTTGGTCCAAAAAACCTGTGAGGGTTTTTCTCAGCAGCGTGAGTTGGTCTAAATCAACGATGAGCTGTCCTTTCTGAATCCTGACTGTCAGCTCAAAAGGATTCTTTGGAACAAAATAAAACCAAATCCCTGGTGGTGGCTGCCGGACGAGGGCATCACTTTCGAGTTTGGCAATAACTGCTCGGCGACTGGCATCCACAACCTCCGGCAGAGGGAATGTCTCAACTCCGGCAATAATTTCGATCCGCGTTACCCCTTTTTGATCCGTGACCAGAAAATACTGATCTAACCTGGCATTTAAAGTTGTTAGACCAAGTTGGACCGCCGGCAGAAAATCTTGTGACAGCCTGGAAAAATAGACGGGATCCGTCACCGGCAGAAGTTTAGGTTCAACTGGTTTCGGCGTTACTTCAGGGGCCAATCCACCTTTCCGAACCTGAATCTGATCTAATTGCAAATCAACCGGTTCCCCCAGCTTTTGCTCTAAAGCTCTGGTCAAAGCCTCAACTTCAGATCGGCTAAAGTAATTTAATGTCCGAATTGTGGCCTCCACCACCAGTCCGCGGTTTTCAATTCGCTGCACCGACCATCCCCCAACCAGTCGGGTTCGAGATTCCTCAGGTTTGAGTTGTTGTGTCAGGGCAAGCCCAACGTTTCTGCGCAACCTTGAATTCTCAGCCGCTGTGATCAGAGCAAGCGCCAGTGGAATCGCCAGCAATCCAAGAATGACAACCGATACAATCAATCGGGTTGAAACTGACCAGTGAGGTTTTTCATCGTTGATCTCCGAAATCCGAAATGAAGCCAGAAAAAACAATATGGCCGCACTGACGATGATGGCCGCCAGATTTGTAACAAATAACGACAACGCTCCAAATACGATGTGCGCGTCCAGTTGAAATACCCCAAATCCCACGACGCAGAGTGGGGGCATGACGGCTGTTGCAATGGCAACCCCCGGAATAGCAGTCAAGCCTTTGCGGGAAACCAGGGTATATGTCCCGGCACATCCTGAGAAAAAAGCAATTCCCAGGTCCAGTAAATTCGGGTTCGTCCGAGCCAGAATTTCGGAAGTAGGTTCTTTCAATGGTGAAATAGCGACAGCGAGGGCTGAGATCAAAATAGCCGCGATGACACTCAGCAAAATGGTCCGCATCGCAGCCTTCCCCAATTCCCAATCACCAATCGCCAGTGCCAGTCCGGCGGAAAGAAAGGGGCTCATCAGCGGGGAAATGAGCATAGCACCAATCACCACAGCCGGACTGTTGGCTAAAAGGCCCAATATCGCCACCAAACAGGCCAGAACCAGCATCATCAAATAGGATGGCCGCAACTGGTAACTGTCCCGAACTTCTCGATAGACTTCGTTGCGCTCTGATTCTGATATTTCAAAGAACCTGACTGAAAAAGAATACATCCGGTCAAAGTATTGGGGTGACATTCAGACCTCCTTTCCGGCGGGTGAGAGTGTCGTTCTCATACAACTTGAGGTTATTGAATCTCTGAAAATATCCGATCTTCTTCAATGACCTGTTCATCCAACCGGGCGGCGTCTGACCGGATTTCCGAAGCAAACAATCGGGTCAGAAATGGTGGCGCAATCAACGTGGTCATCACGGCCATAAACACCACAATTCCATAGAGTGAAGCTGACAAAACTCCAAGACTGAGGCCAATTTGGGCCACAATGATCCCAACCTCACCACGGGGAACCATGCCCATTCCGACCTGCAAACCGGTTCGAACTCTATTTCCAGGGAGTGCGGCCAACCCACATCCGATCAACTTGGTCAAAATTGCTATCAGCGTCAGGGCAATAGCCAGAATCAAAACCCTGGTTTGCAAAAAGACCTGAATATCGAGTTGGAGTCCAATCCCAACCAGGAAAAATGGAACGGTAAATTCCATTACCGCCCCGGCTTGCTGGTGGAGGTTGGTTTCCTCAGCCGTTTCAGAGAGCGCCATTCCAGCCAGAAAGGCACCAATAATAGCCGCTACCCCAACCACGGCACCTGCGAGCGAAAGACCAAGGCAGAGGATCATTCCAACCACAAAATAGGTTTCCCCAACCTGGAGTTGCTCAATTCCGGGTTGGGCTTTGCGCATCAACCGGCTTCCAAAAAATAAAACAAACAGCGTAAACCCAATCGAAATACTGGCGGATAGGGCCAGATCCAGAAATCTGACTTCTCCTCGGGCAAAGCTGCTCACCCCGCTCAGAACCAGCAGCGCCAGAATGTCATCAATCACGGCGGCACCAAGGATCAGTTGACTGGCCTGGGTATTGAGTACTTTCATCGCCCCCAGCACTCGCGCGGTGATACCGACACTGGTTGCCACCAACGCGGCACCGATAAAGGCACTTTCAACCTGGGTGTAGCCAAGCCCCCACATCAGCCCCCACCCACCCAGAAATGGAAGAATGACGCCTGAAATGGCAATCAAAAGTGCCCGCCGGCCCACCTTGAAAAGAGATGTCGGATTGATTTCAAGCCCGACCAGAAACAGAAGCAGAATCACCCCGATTTCAGCCAGAACCTGGGTGACTTCGGTCGGATGAATCCACCCTAGCACACCGGGGCCAATGATGACACCGGCCAGGATTTCGCCCACCACCGCCGGCTGGTGCAGGCGCTCAAAGAGTTCAGCCGCCAGCTTGGCGGCAGTAAAAATGACAAACAAACTGAGCAGGGTTTTGACTTCAGCACCATCTGAAGACATCGCCAGCATCAACGCCAATGGTGAAATAAGGGTTGTCAGCAATGATTACTCCTTTCTGAGCTGCGATAAACCAGCTCGGATTGCTCAAAACTGGAAATGAAATAAAGAAACCGCGTTTTTGTAAGTGTTACTTATATATTTGACAGCAATCTTGTAACAGATTAAGCTTGGCCCGTCAAACATTTTCGATCTGAGTTGGTTTATGTCACATCACACTATTCCAGAAGAACCATCACCGATTTTCGAACCCGTCGTTTCCCAACCTGAATTGATCAAACGGGAGCCCACAACTGACCTTGGCCACCGGATTGTCAGTGCCACGGTCGAAGAATTTGCCACCAAGGGCATTGTCGGCGCCCGGGTGGCAGAAATCGCCCGGCTGGCTGGTACAACCGACCCGGCTTTCTACCGGTATTTTCACGGACTACGGCAGGCCGCGCTTTTCATCATGAGCGAGTATTACTGGAAACCGCTCAATGTTCGGGTCAGCCACTATCTGCAGGTTACCCAGGATCCGGTTGGTTTGTTTGAAGCCATCGTCCAGGCACTGATTCATTCTTCAGCCGATGACCCAAATCGGCCCTGGCTGGCGGAATCCAAGGTCTTTCAAATCGTGGTCGCCCAAATGCGCAATCCCTTTTTGCTGCCAGATTCCCTGCTGGATCGCGAATATCTGGGTTTTCTCGAAAAATTGACCGGGATCATAGCCGCCGGGCAACAACTGGGAAGATTTCAACCGGGTGTCCAACCGTCGGTTCTGACATCGCTCCTCGTGACTGCTCTCCACGGAATGTTAATGCAAAACATTCTTTATCCAGACTCCCCTCAGGCAACCGAAGAAGAAATAAAACTGGTCGCAGCCCGGCTGGTTGGCTGGACTGAAAAATTCTTGGGCTGAAGGCTTGGGGCTGAAGAACTGGTTTTATTTCATCCCTCATCCTTCATCCCTCATCCCTTCGATTGCCCTCATCCCTGGTTTTTTCAGCCCTGGCCCAGTGATTTTTCTGGTTTCCCTGACGGCAATGGCGCATAATTGGGTCACCCCTTCTGACTTTTACTGGTGAGGTTTTTATGGCTTATCTGATGTATTTTCTGCTTTTTGTCTATGGTGTGGTCGGCGTGGGAACGATGCTGTATGTTCTCAATATCGGTCGCAATCGAATGGCAACCGCACTGCTCGCGGGGGTATTCTGGCCATTGTTTTGGATTACCGGCATTGATGAGCAAAATAAACGCATGACCGGAAGTGACCGCCAGTTTCCGAGATAAAAACCACCCTTTCCCCTGGATATTCATACCGCTATGACCAACCACCTTGCCAATCTTGGTGTTTCGGTTCTGTTTTTCTTCCTGTTTTATTCGCTTGGAACCATTTGCCGAAGAAAAATTCTTAGCTCAGACGACCGGCTTTTTTTTCTTCCATTTGATATTGGCTTTGGCGCAATTCTGGTCTCGCTGGTGATGTTTGGGCTGGGAATCTTTCACCTCTTCACCCCACTGGTTGGGAAAATCTGGCTTGGTTTCAGCATCATCTCGCTTTTCAATCCACCTCTATGGAAAACAGTTCGGGCGGCGGTTTCCCAACTGCACCATATTCCTAAACCAGCCTATCCATTGATTGCTTTATCCGGAATTTTGCTGGCCATGGCGGTTATGTCTGCCTTGGGACCACCAAGTACCAAAGATGATTTGGTTTATCACTTGCAGGTGCCCAAAGCCTATTTTCAACATCAGGGGTTTTTGGAATTCCCGTCAAATATTTACTCTTACTTCCCTTATCTCGGGGAAATGCTGTATCTGGCTGGCATGATGGCTGGCAGCGACCGGGTTCCAGCCCTGCTCCATTGTGGATTTGGGCTTTGTGTTTTCCTGGCAATCTATCTTTTTGCCCGCCAGTTAGGGGTTTCAAAGCTTGGAAGCTGGGTGGCTGTGGCAGCGGTCGCAACCACATCGGTGGTTTGGAGAGAAATGGGAACAGCCTATGTTGATGTCTTGCTGACCCTCTTTGTCTTGCTTGGGTTGATGTCTTTATTTGAATGGCCTGTCACACGTCACAACCGATGGATGATCATGATTGGCGTGGCGCTGGGTGCGGCCTATTCGGTAAAAATCTCAGCCCTTGTCTTTTTCCCACTGTTCTTTTTGGTGTATTTGTTTTTACTTCGTCAACAGGCAAATCAATCTGGAGTTGAGATTTCCATCAGGGAGGTCGTGACGGCCAGTGTGGTGGTTGGCCTGACGGCTGCCGTGATCATGCTGCCGTGGATGGCGCGCAGTTTTTACCTGACCCACAATCCAGTCTTTCCGTTCCTGTTTGGGATCTTTCCAACCCAAAGCACCGGGTGGGATGCCCAGCGAGCGGCAGATTACGCACTGTATCTTCAGGGGTATGGAAGTCCTGACAAAAATCTGCTGGATTATCTGCTGCTTCCATTCAAAATTTCACTCTTTGGTCAATATGAAGTCCCAGAACGATATGATGCGGTGGTAGGAATTTTTTACCTGTTATTTCTCCCAGCGTTGTTCACGATTCGGCTATGGGGAGCGCAGATTCGCCTGTTGTTGATTTTTGTCGGCGGTTACTGGGGATACTGGATGTTTTCAAGTCAGCAGGGGCGGTTTCTTCTGCCTTTATTTCCAGTACTGGCTATCTTAATTGTCTATAGTTTTGAACAGTGGAAGACAACGGTACGAGATCAAATTCAACCACAAATCCTTGATACAATTTTCTTTATGGTTTGTAGCCTCACCCTGATTTGGAATACAGTCCAGGTGGGTCAACTGTTTCACAAACTTGAATCCTGGCCCCTGCTGACTGGTCAAATCTCTGAGCCGGATTTTTTGCGATCAAAATTTCCGGAATATGCCTTGTTTGAATATATCAATCGTGAGTTGCCACCCACGGCAAAATTGTTTCTGGTTTACACGGGAAACCGGACTTACTACCTCGAACGCCCATTTTTGACGGCCTATGTTTTTGAGGACTTTGCCTTTATCCAACTGGTTATGACCTCAGCCAACGCTGATGAAATGGCTGCCAAATTGCACCAGCAGGGCGTGACTCATGTGTTGATCAATCCCCGATTTCTCGTTGATCCGACCCTCAATCCGTTTCAAACTTCGGCTGAACAGCAACGCGCGAAGGATTTCTTGACCAAATCCTGCCAATCCTTGAAGTCAGCCAATGGATTGATCCTGCTTAAACTCAATGAGTAATACCATTTTGGAATGAAGCGGTCGTATTAGAAAACAGTCAAGTCATTCAATAAAATGAACTTAGTGAACTACTGACTATTGACTACTGACTACAAACTGGTATCACCCTGGCCCACTTTTGAAGGAAAATATGAGCCAATCCTGGTCTGACAAACACTTTCGGAAACAACGAGCTTTCACTTTACTCACTCTCCTGGCAACCGGGCTGGTTATGTCTGGTCTTTTTAAAATGATCCAGCTTACCCGAGAAGGTCCGATACAGGATGCAGTTTCGATTTATGAACACCGGCTTGCTGGAGTAAAAATGGCCCTCCCGAAAAAAGGAACGCTGGGATACTTGAGCTACCCGCCGTTAACCGACTTAATGGCTGATCGAATTGAAACTCAAAAGTATTTTTTGTCGGTGTATGTGTTGTCTCCGGTTCTGCTTGATTATCAACACGACCACCAGTTGTACCTCGGTAATTTTGAAGAAGGAGTTCCACCTGGATTTCTTGAAGCCCAAAGATTGCTTGTGGTTCAGGATTTTGGAAATGGAGTGTTACTTCTCAAGAAGGGAGCCCACTAATGGCGCTGATTGGGTTGCTGGTTCCCGGATTGCTTGGATTTGCTATCGTCGGGTTGCTCTGGCCAAAAGAAGAAAAACTCGGTTCATCAATGCTTTTGAAAATTTGCCTGGCGTTTGGATTAGGGTCTGGGTTGACATCGGGTACCTACTTTTTATGGCTGGCACTGATCGGAGTCCCAGGGTCTCTATACTATGGCGTGGAGGTGGCACTGACTCTGCTTTTGCTGGCAACACTTGGGTATATCGCTCGGAAGAATGCGGCGACCAGTTCGGTTTCCTGCGTTTTGGATGTGCCGCCAACCACCTCATCAAACGCAGTTTTGTCCTACAGTTTTGTGATTGCCCTGGGAGTTGCAGCTATTTCTTTCTTCTGTTTGCTGGTCTGGAATCCACACGGAGAGTGGGATGGCTGGGCGATCTGGAACCTTCGGGCCAGGTATTTGTTTCGGAGCGGCCTTGAGTGGAAACAGACATTTTCGCCCATCTTGAAATGGTCGCACCCAGATTATCCGCTTGGAATTCCAGCCAGTATTTCCCGATGCTGGACAATGATGAGGGCTGAAACGGTTGCTGTTTCTCAATGTCTGGCAACAGTGTACACGGCGGGAACAGTAGGATTGCTTTTTGCCGCCCTGGCACGGCTCAGGTCCCAAAGCCAGGCCATGCTCGCAGTTCTGGTCTTAATTGGATTTCCGCTTTTTGTGGCTCAGGGAGCGTCACAGTATGCCGATGTTCCCCTGGGGTTTTTCTACCTGGCGACTGTGGTGTTGATTGGTTTGTACTATGACTTGAGCGAACGTAACCCTGGCCTGCTCGTCCTGGCTGGAATGATGGCCGGACTGGCGGCCTGGACCAAAAATGAGGGAATTCCCTTTTTAATGATTGCTTTCTTTGCCCTGGCTGTCGGGTTAACCTGGAAAAAAGAAGTCAACTCAGCAGTGAGTCACTTTCTGACGTTTTGCCTGGGCGCCCTGCCCGGCATTCTGATCCTGATCTATTTTAAACTCTACCTGGCGCCTCCAAATTACCTGACCCAGAATTCGGGACTGGGTGACAAACTGGCCAGAGTCATTGATCCAGGACGTATTTTGCAGATTCTGCAGGCTTTTTTTTCTGAAATTACATTTGCCTACCTGATTCCGGTGTTGGTGGTATATGCCCTGGTTGTCGGGTTCCGCCTGGAATCACGACTCATCCGACCACTCCTTATTTCAGCCGGTATTTTGCTGTTCACCCTCATCGGGTATTTTTTGGTTTATCTCATCACTCCACTTGACCTCACCTGGCAACTGGCCAACTCAGTCAACCGGTTATTTATGCAATTATGGCCGAGCTTTCTGTTTTTGTTCTTTTTGATGGTCAGTGGCCCCGAACAGGAAAAGAAGCCAGACCTGGAACCATTGACTCCTCCTTCAACTTAACCCTGGTCAGTTCCAGTCGTTATATCTGCCCAGGAAAGATCAAACTTCGCGAGGTATTTCCGCAACCGGTCGGCGTCGTTGGCATTTTTCTTCTCAAGGCGCGAATGGGCAAAGAGTTCGCGGCCAGCCTCGGAAATGGATCGGGCTTCACGACATACTTTGAGCACATCTTCGAGCTGAACCCGGTCAAACCGATCCAGGGTAGCGCTTCGTTCTGGTCCGAGCACTTTTTCAACCAGCGAATCGGCTTTCCCCTCCGATGGCAATCGCCACGATTCGCGGAGTCGGCCCAGCTCCTCTTCAACTTCGGCGAGCGAAATCCGGCCTCCATCGGCCAGGGTCGCCATGCGGGTAATGGCGGCGTTTAAATCGCGAAAATTCCCGGCCCAGCGGCCTTCCACCGAAGTGGCAAATGATAAAAATCGCTGGCGGGCTTCTTTATTGATCGTCACCCGGTTGCCCGTAAACCGGGCGAATTGTTCGAGTTCATATTGCAGATTCGGTTCGATATCTTCAAACCGGTCTTTGAGTCCCGGTAGCCGAAAGGTCCAGAGATTGATGCGGGCCAGTAAATCTTCGCGGAAGTTGCCTTCGTGGACCTGACTGGTCAAGTCACGGTTGGTACCGGCAATCAACAGGAAATCGCTGCGGACTTCGTGATCGGCACCCAGCGGCATAAACACCTTTTCTTCCAGCGCCCGCAGCAGCATCGCCTGTTCGTCAACGCCCAGCTCTCCGATTTCATCCAGAAACAGCAATCCACCATCCGCCACACGCAGCAATCCGGGCCGGTTTTGCATCGCTCCGGTAAATGCACCTTTGACGTGGCCAAACAACGTAGACATCGCCGTATCGCCCCGCAGTGTCGCGCAGTTGACATCCACAAACTTCCCCGAAACCAGATGCCGCCCTTTTTTCAACTCATAAATGCGTTTGGCAAGCTGCGACTTCCCTGCCCCCGTCGGTCCCATCAACAGAATTGGCGCCCGCGACACAATCGCCACCCGTTCGATTTGCTCGATCATCCGGTTAAAGCTGGCGTTACGGGTTTCAATGCCTGACTTGAGAAAACTCTGGCTTTCCTGCTGTTCCTGGCGAAACCGCGAAGCAAGCTGGTCATACTTCGAAAGATCCAGGTCAATAACACTAAATTCGCCCGGATGATCGCCTCGAAACCGTTTGGACGGCGAGGTTTGAAGCAAGTTTGCCGGAAAGTGACGCGATTCAGTCAGCAAAAACATACAGATTTGCGCCACGTGCGTCCCGGTCGTGAGATGGATCAGATAGTCCTCGTGTTCGATATCAAACGGATACTGGCGGGCAAAATCGTGGAGCGTCCCGTACACCTGGCCAAAATCCCAGGGATCTTCGAAATCAATTTTCACCAGCCTGACTTCGGTTTCAGGTGACACTGACTGGATGTCGCCTTTGATGGTTTCGGCCAGTTCGGCGAACTTTTCCTGATAGAGCAACTCAAACCGATGGACCAGCAGGTTTTCGTGCTGGCACACGGCCACTGTTGGCCGCCAGCGTTCCCATCGCGTCGGACCTTTCCCGCCATCCAGTGTTGGCCCAAGCAACCCAATCACGACTGTTTGCAGAACGGTCATATCTATTTCTCTACTTTACCTAGAAAATTTTCGAAGAATGATCAAACCATATTTCCTACCAAAAAGCAAAAACACCAACTAAAAAATAAATATTCCTTTTATTATCAGTTATTTAAAAAATATTTTCAAAAATCTTAGTACGTCTGGCACGCCCTGTGCACTATGGAAAGACATCGGAATGAAACGATCTTAGAATTATGAATTATGAATTATGAATTATGAAGAGGTTATCTGATTGAAGATGAAAGAGTTGTCTTTCTCATAACTCATCATTCATCCCTCATAATTGGTATACCTTGTCCGAAGGAGAACATCACAATGGCAAACAAAAACTTGTTTCAGTCACTTCCTGGCACCTTGATTCCACAGACCAACGCCCTCAACAACGAGCGTGTACGGGCGTACCGCTTCAGCCCAAAACATCAGTTGGCGCAATACACGATCACTGGCTGTTTGAACAACACATTTTATGCGTCAGCCGGACAGCAACTTGAGACCGTGTTGGAACTGTGCAAAACCATTGAACCCGAGTTCATTGCGAAAACCGCCGTGTACTGCCGTGAGCGTGGTTTTATGAAAGATATGCCGGCGCTGTTGACAGCGGTGCTTTCAACCAAAGACCGCGATGCCTTTGCCCGTGTGTTCCCTCGGGTGATTGATAACGGCAAAATGCTCCGCAACTTCGTGCAGATGATGCGCTCAGGTGTGGTAGGCCGCAAATCACTGGGTTCATTGCCAAAACGGATGGTGCGCGAGTGGTTTGAGACTCGCACCGAAGATCAAATCTTCGATGCGTCGGTTGGTCAGAGCCCATCGTTTGCCGATATTTTGAAAATGGTTCACCCAAAACCACGCAACGAGCAGCGCGAAGCGTTGTTTGGCTACCTGATCGGTCGCGACATCAACAAAAACCTGTTGCCGGACCGCATCAAACTGTTTGAAGCCTACAAAGCCGGATACCGGGCGGAAGTCCCAGACATTCCGTTCCAGATGTTGACGGCTCTGGAGTTGAAAACACCTGAATGGACAGCCATTGCCCGGAACGCTCCGTGGCAGATGACCCGGATGAACCTGAACACATTTGCGCGGCATGGTGTATTTGCTCAGGAAGGAATGACTGAGTTGATTGCCAACCGGCTGCGTGATCCAAAAGCGGTGAAACGGTCACGTGTGTTCCCATACCAGTTGATGACCGCGTTTATGTCAGCCGATGCCAGCGTTCCAGTCGCGGTTCGGGATGCGTTGCAAGATGCAATGGAAATTGCCCTCGACAACGTGCCTGAGTTCAATGGAAAAGTGTATGTCCTGCCTGACGTGTCAGGTTCGATGTCATCACCGGTAACGGGCTACCGTCCAGGAGCAACCAGCGTGGTTCGGTGTATTGACGTAGCGGCACTGGTCGCAGCCGCCGTGTTGCGCCAGAATCCTCAAGCGGAAGTGATTCCATTTGAACACCGCGTCGTCAACATTGACATCAACCGGCGTGACTCAGTGATGACCAACGCCAAAAAACTGGCCTCAATTGGTGGTGGCGGAACGAGCTGCAGCGCGCCACTGGCGTTGCTCAACAGCCAGAAAGCCAAAGGTGATTTGGTGATCTACGTCTCAGACAACGAGTCCTGGGTAGACGCCAGCCGGGGTCGCGGAACAGCGACCATGAAAGAATGGGCAGTGTTCAAACAGCGCAACCCACGGGCGCGCATGGTGTGCATTGACATTCAGCCATACGGCACAACGCAGGCAGCCGAGGCCGAGGACATCCTCAACATCGGCGGCTTCTCAGACCAGGTCTTTGACGTAATCAGCCTGTTCGCTCAAAACCAACTGGTGGCCGAGCACTGGGTTGGCGTCATCAATCAGGTGCAAATCTGAAATCAGGGTTCGGGGTTGAAAAACCAGGGTTCAGGGTTCAGGGTTCAGGGTTCCGTTTCCCAGACTTCAAGGAAAATGTTCAACCCAAATCAAGCTTCAGTACTGTTGTTACAACTCTGAAGCACAAGAACCAATTGAATTGAGAGACCCTGAACCCTGAACCCTGAACCCTAAAATTGGGCCGAATGCTGCCTGGGACTACATTTGATTAATGAACTGTCTCTTGCATTTCCTTGTCGGCCCTCCTTTTACATCAATTATGAATTATGAATTATGAATTATGAGTGATACCGTCCTGGTCATATCATCGTGCCAGGGAAAAGTTAAACCTTTGAGAAAAATGTCTTTTCCCGCAATTCTGACCAAATAATAGTAAAAGTTAGTTTATGACACCTTCACAAAATAACTTTTTCATAATTCATAATTCATAATTCATAATTCAAAAAGCCTGGTGACGAATGCTTGAAGGAACTACATTTAATTTGCCGGTCCCCGGTTCGAGTCCGGGCTGCGCCGCCACGATGGCGCAGTAGCTCAGTTGGTAGAGCAGCAGACTCGCTTCGGCGGGTTGTTTCTTCACCCCCTTGTCGTCACTTCCTTCCAAATAACCAGAGAAAAAGTTCAGAGTCCCGCCTTCAGGCGGAATGAAATGATCGGGAAGACCTTTTACCGCCTAAAGGCGGGACTCTGAACAAGTTGAGTTTCGGTGACGAATGCCTGAGGAACTACATAGGGGCCCGGAGGCGCCTGGTTCGACTCCAGGGTGTGCGACGTGCTCGCACACAAGCTCAGCGGTTGAGCGTCGGGAAAAAAGGTTTCTCACCACCTTGTCGTCACCTTAAAATACAGGGCTAGGGGCTGAGGGCTGAAGACAATCCAAATATATCAGCCATATAATTTTAAAAACTGATCGGGTTGAGTATGTCGAGTAGTGAAAACACCTGCGAACTCTGTAGCCGAACGGTCCGCCGCGTGACCAGACATCATTTGATCCCACGGGCGCGGCATAAGGTCTATAAACGCAAGAAAGATTTCGATCATTCGGTGCTGCATTGCGTGATTCAAACCTGTAGCCCGTGCCATCGCAACCTGCATGCGCATTTGACCGAACGCGAACTGGCGACCAGCTACAACACGATTGAAAAGCTCTTGACCCATCCTGGTGTGAAGAATTTTACCGACTGGGTTGCCACCAAACCTGATATGGCGCTCAGAGTTCGACGGTCCAGGGCTAAAGGCAGTTAGGGTTCGGGGTTCGGGGTTCGGGGTTCGGGGTTCGGGGTTCGGGGTTCGGGGTTCTTCGAATTGAGTTTCTTTTCGTCCTGTTTGTCCCTTTTGTCCTTTTTGTCTTTATTTCAAACCCTGAACCCTGAACCCTGAACCCTGATTTGCGGCGAATGCCAGAGGAACTACATAAAGATTCTGGTTCACGAAAGTGAGTTCAGGTGCAAATCCTGACGCCTCCATCACTTACGGAGGTGTGGCGGAACAGTAGACGCGCTGGAAAAACCGTTTCTCGCCCCCTTGTCGCCGCTTTCAACCGAATGAAGAATGAAGAATGAAGAATGAAGAATGAAGAATTGAGAATGAAGAATTGAGAATGAAGAATTTCGAAATCCCTGAACCCTGAACCCTGAACCCTGAACCCTGATTTGGTAGCGAATGCCTGAGGAACTACATTCCAGGGTGGAAATCTCGGGTGCGATTCCCGAGTCTGATTGTGAGCAATCAGGTCGTCTAAAAGCAGGACGCCACTTGCGCCATTGGCGCTGTCCGTTTCTCAAAACCTTGTCGCTACTTCAAACCGAATGAAGAATGAAGAATTGAGAATGAAGAATTTCGAAATCCCTGAACCCTGAACCCTGAACCCTGAACCCTGAACCCTGATTCAGGTGCGAATGCCATCGGAAGTACATGCCTGTAACGCACGAGGTCTGGGTTCGAATCCCAGCGATCCCCCCACTATCTTCCATCCAGTATGGGGATTGTAGTTTAATGGCTAGAACGCGTAAAAACCTTTCGACCCTTTTGTCGCACCCTCTTTTTAGGGCTTGGGGCTTGGGGCTGAGGGCTTGGGGTCAAAAACTAAGCACCAGTCACCAAATACCAGTCACCAGATTCAGTCCACAATATGAAGAAAAAAATTGATTCCAAGCGCCACCCAATTGCGAACCACCGTCTGTCTCCGGCTGAAATGGCCGGGATGTTGACCGATGATACCGACGAACTGATTGAAGATCCCGCGCCGGTCCGGAAAAAGAAGGCCGAAGCGCTCGAGAAAATTGCCATGACTGAGACACTCCAGGACACAACCCCGCCAGGATATAACCTGATTGAAACCAAAGACGGCGTTCCGATTAAAGCCTGGACCAAAGGCGTTCCGATTGAACAGGAAGCCCAGCGCCAGTTGCGCAACATTTCGCAATTGCCGTTTGTTTACAAGTGGGTTGCCGCCATGCCGGATGTGCATTGGGGCATCGGCGCCACGGTCGGAAGCGTGATTCCAACCAAAGGCGCGATCATTCCGGCGGCTGTGGGTGTGGATATTGGTTGCGGGATGTGTGCGGTCCAGACGACGTTAAATGCAAATAATCTTCCTGATAACCTTCATAAACTCCGTGAGTGTATCGAGCTGGCTGTTCCACATGGACGAACCCACAACGGAGGCCCCGGTGATCGAGGTGCCTGGGGAACGCCGCCGCCGCGTCAGATTGAGACATGGACCCAGCTTAAAGAAGGCTATGACCGAATTGTGGCCAAACATTCGAAATTGAGCCGAGGGAATGATATCAATCATTTAGGGACACTCGGAACGGGAAATCACTTCATCGAACTGTGTCTGGATGAAGCCAACAACGTGTGGATTATGCTCCATAGCGGGTCACGTGGCGTCGGTAACCGCATCGGTTCATACTTTATCGAGTTGGCCAAACTGGACATGATGCGCAACCTTCATAACCTGCCGGACAAGGATCTGGCGTATTTCATGGAAGGCGCCGTGCATTTTGACGACTACGTTGAGGCCGTATCCTGGGCGCAAAACTATGCTCGCTGGAATCGGAAGTTGATGTTAGAGCAAATCATTGATGCGATGACTGATTCAGGTGAACTCCCTGAGTTCTCTCCGTCAGTTGAAGTCGTGAATTGCCATCACAACTATGTTCAGATGGAACAACATTTTGGCGAAACAGTGTATGTAACTCGCAAAGGTGCTGTCCGCGCAGGTGTCGGTGATATGGGCATCATCCCAGGAAGTATGGGGGCGCGATCCTATATCGTGCGCGGAAAGGGGAACCCCGAGAGCTTTCATTCGTGCAGCCACGGTGCCGGACGGGCCATGTCGCGTAGTGCAGCGAAAAAACGATTTACCGTCGAAGATCACGTCCGGGCGACTGCTGGGGTTGAATGTCGCAAAGACAAGGATGTGATTGATGAAACACCGGCGGCATACAAGGACATTGATGCCGTGATGCACGCCCAATCTGACCTGGTCGAGGTCGTGCATACCTTAAAGCAGGTGTTGTGTGTGAAGGGGTAGGGTTCAGGGTTCGGGGTTCGGGGTTCGGGGTTCGGGGTTTTCGAAAAAGTACGATTCAAGATACCCATATACCCTTCAGGGTCTTGCGGATTTTCCTTTTCGTCCTTTTTGTCCTTTGGGTTTTACCCTGAACCCTGAACCTTGAACCCCGAACCCCAAAGTTATGGTTCCGGCAGGGGTAGGAGCGACTGGCCATGTGTGGTTCCATCACCCAATGCGAGCTGTGTCTCGGATTCCGCAAATCTGAAAATTCGTTCTCCAGATCGCCCCTGCTACGGAGCCGCCCATTTGTAAGGTAACACCAGGTTTTGTTTATTTCTTGGACACGCATCGGGCTCACTGAGTGAAAAACCTGTCTTTCCCTCAGCCCTTAGCCCCAAGCCCGAAAGTGTGCTGCCAGGAGGATAGAGTCATGAAAAGAGAAGTAATTATTAAAGACACCCATCGTGGGTTGTATTATGAAGATGGCGTCCTCACCAAGCTTCTGGAAGGCGGGCGCTATGTGATTCCACGTCATTTTAATCTTGGGTTTTACCGCCGTCCAAAAGTGGAAATCGTCCTGGTGGACATCCGCGAACGAGATTTGACGATTAAAGGTCAGGAAATTTTGACTTCAGACAAGGTCGCGATTCGGGTGAGCATCGTGGTGCAATTCCGGGTGACAGATCCAAAAGCCGCACTGCACGAAGTTCAAAACTACGAAGATCGCCTCTACAGCGACGTTCAACTGGCCGCCCGTCGGTCTCTGGCATCAATGGCGCTCGAAGAAATTTTGACCAACCGCAACCGCCTCAACGAAGACATCCGGCACGATGTGAAAGAAGCGGCAGCGAGCTACGGCGTGGCTATCCTGCGCGCTGACGTGAAGGATTTGATCTTCCCAGGGAACTTGCAGGAAATTATGAACCGCGTGCTGGCAGCCGAACGCATGAGCCAGGCTCAGTTGATCGAAGCCCGAACCAAGGCTGAAGTTCAGCAAATTGATGCGCAGGCCCGGTCTCAGTCACAACATATCGAAGCCGAAACGCAGGCTGACAATCGTCGCACCATTGCCCAAAGTGAAGCTGCGGCCCACACCCTCAAAACCGAAGCCGAAATTCGAGCCCTTCGCGACCGTGCCGAAGCAGCAGACGCATACAACCAGCATCCAGCACTGATGCGGCTACAGGAACTTGAAACCCTGCGTGAGCTTTCACGCACGGCCAACGCCCGCATTTACATCGGGTTTGATAAGCATCAGGAACTGGCAAGCGGCGAGTAGTCAGTACCGCCTGCGTGAGCGGGTGGGTTGTAGAGATCAAAGAGCGAGGCTATGCTACTCGCTATTCGCAACTCACAATTCTTTAAGGAGTTTTCTGTGATTACCATTGACGGATCGTTCGGAGAAGGCGGCGGTCAAATTCTGCGCTCGGCGCTCGGATTGTCGCTTGTCACCGGAAAGCCATTCAAAATTGAAAAAATTCGGGCTGGTCGGAAGAATCCAGGACTCCTTCGCCAGCATTTGACCGCTGTGAACGCCGCCACTCAGGTTGGCAATGCCGAAGCCGAAGGCGCCTCCCTTGGGTCAAAAACCCTGGTGTTCCAGCCTGGAACAGTCAATCCTGGCAACTTCCGGTTTGCAGTCGGAACGGCGGGCAGTGCGACACTGGTCCTGCAAACGATCCTCCCGGCGCTCCTGACGGTGACCGAACGAACCGAACTCACCCTTGAAGGCGGCACTCATAACCCGTTTGCGCCACCGTTTGATTTTTTGTCGAAAGCGTTTCTCCCACGGTTGAACAAGATGGGGCCGAAGGTTTCAGTTCGATTGGACCGACCAGGGTTTTATCCGGCTGGCGGAGGCAAGTTCCACGTCACGATTGAACCTTCTCCGGATGGACTCCTTGGCTTCCACTTACCCGAACGCGGCAAAGTGCTCAATCGCCGCGTGAAAGCTTCGGTTGCCTGTTTACCTCCGGAAATTGCAGATCGCGAATTGACCGAAATTTCGCGCAAAATGTCGCTCGAAAAGCACCACCTGGAAACCGAAGTGTTTGAAAATTCGCATGGGCCAGGCAATGTTGTGACCATCGAAATCGAAAGCGAACACGTCACCGAAGTCTTCACCGGCTTTGGCGAAAAAGGCGTCCGGGCGGAATCGGTGGCCGACAATGCGGTGAAACTGGTGCGGCGCTATCTGACGTCGGATGTGCCAGTTGGCGAATATCTGGCCGATCAGTTGTTGATTCCGCTGGCGCTGGCCGGAGAAGGTTCATTCGTCACGCTTCCACCTTCGCGCCATACCACGACCAATATCGAAATCATTAAGTTGTTCCTGGATGTGGAAATTACGACTTCACAGTTGAATAAAACGGCCTGGGAGGTTAGAGTGGCTGCAAAGTAACCAGTCTGGTTCTTGGTTCTTCGAACGTATTGATTTCCAACCACTAACCACTAACCACTAATCACTAACCACTAACCACTAACCACTAACCACTAACCACATTCTTCATAGGCTTTATGAGACGTGCTTTGTTCAGGATTTGCGCAGTTGCGTGTTTGCTGGTGTTGACGCTGGTGATGGTTGGGGATCGGAGTCGAGCCCAACAAACACCGGCGCTTCGGGTGCTGTTCATCGGGAATAGTTTGACCTACGTCAACCACCTGCCGGCCATGCTTGAAGCGATGGCCCGCGAATCCGGCCAACCACCGCTCGTGTACCAGAGCATTGCCTTCCCTGACTTCAGCCTGGAAGACCATTGGAAACAAGGAGATGCGCGCAGATCAATTTCTTCGGGCAAATGGGATGTCGTTGTCATGCAACAAGGTCCGTCTGCTCTTCCTGAAAGCCGTGTGCTGCTGCTCGAATATGTGAAGAAGTTTTCCAAAGAAATCCGCAACAGCGGCGCCAAACCGGCAATGTATATGGTCTGGCCGGCCAAAGAGCGTTCGTTTGATTTTGAACGGGTCAGCGAGTCCTACCGACTGGCCGCCAAAGAAGCGGGCGGGATGCTCTTCCCTGTCGGAGACGCCTGGCGTACCGCCTGGAAACGCGATGCCAAACTGCCGCTCTACGGCGGAGACAATTTCCATCCGTCAGAAGCCGGAACCTATCTGGCCGCCGCCGTGATGTATGAGCACCTGTACCGCCGAAGCTCCGTCGGCCTGCCAGCCCAGTTCAAGCTCTCCAATCCAGAAGGAAAAAAAGTCAAACTTCCCCGCGAACAAGCTGAAGCACTCCAAACGGCAGCGACTGAGACGAATCAGGGGCAAGACCTGACAGGATTCTCTTCAAACTGATTTCTTAAACTTAAATCCAGTGACCTTCAATTAGAATTAGGAGTAGATATGTTTGAGCTAAAAATATCAAATGTAAGAGATTGGCAAGTAGTATCTATAATGCTCCCCGAAAATCGGACAGGGAAATAAGTTAATTCCGCTGAGGGGAAAAGGAGGAACAGATGAGTACGACGCGAAAAATTCATAGTGCGGAATTCAAAGCGAAGGTGGCATTGGAAGCCATCCGAGGATACA